>JAZNJP010000191.1:0-10981 GCA_045578125.1 Candidatus Gastranaerophilales bacterium
AATGTCATTTATTTTTCCTATACTTCTTATCAATTATGAGGTTAATTATTTATTTTTTTAACCCCGAAAATATTTATTCCTTCTACTTCATAAGTACAATTTATTTGTTAAAAACTTGTCTTGGTGTATTTTTTTGGTATAAAATACATAATTATAAGATTTTGGGGATATTATGAATAAAAAAGATAAGCTCGATGGCGTTAAGCAACAATGTTTTTGTGTTAAAAAACCTTCAACCAAAACTTGGCTTATAATTATTGCTTCAATAATTGTATTATCGCTTCTTTGGAGAGCGAGCAGTTCGATTTTGCAAGGTGTTATAACTAAGAAAATGATGTTAGAGGGTGCAATTGCAAAAGTTGCAGTTTCAACAGTTGAAACGCGTCAAATCCGCCCATCACTAGATGCGCCTGGTAGAGTTGTTTCAAAAGAAGTTATTAAAGTTGTTCCAAAGGTTTCTGGAACACTTATTAAAAGACACTTTAAAGATGGTGATTTCGTTAAAAAAGGTCAGCTTCTTTTAACAATTGACCCAAATAAATTTGTAATTGATGTTAACAAATGCAGAGCCAATCTTCAAAGCTCAATTGCTCAAGCTAAAAAAGCTGATTTAGATTATGAACGTGCTAAAGAACTTTTGGCGCGTGATTATATTTCTCGTGCAACTTATGATGACACCGTTGCAAAAAGAGATATGGCGCACGCTCAAGTTGCGGCGAACGAAGCTTTTCTAAAGGATTCCCTAAGATTATATGGTTATTCAAAAATCACAGCGAATACAACTGGTAAAACTGGTATCTTGAAACTTGTTCCAGGTAACTATGTAACTCCAGAGGGTGGCGCTTTGGTTGAAATTATGAGCACTGACCCAATTTATATCTTATATTCTCTTGATTCAAAACAATTTGCAGATTTGCGCAATAACTCAATTATGCAAACTGAAAATAAAAATGAGCCAATTCAAATAGAAGTAACTTTGCCTAATGGAAAAGTTTATGAGCATAAAGGTGTTGTTGATTTTTATGATAATAAAATTTCTGAATCAACTGGCACAATTGAATTCCGTGCAACAATTAAAAATCCAGACAACCTTCTTATTCCTGGAGATTTTGTAAAAGTTAAAGTTTTCTCAAACACCTTAAAAGAGTCAATTGTTGTTCCGCAAACAGCAGTGCTGCAAGACCAAACTGGTCGTTATTTATACACAATTGACGAAAATAACAAAGCTAAACTTGTTAGAATTAAAACATCTGGTCAAGATGGAAAAGATTGGATTGTAGCATCTGGACTTAATGCAGGCGACAAAATTATTACTCTTGGTGTTGTTGCGCTGAGAGATGGTGGACAAGTTCGTGTTTTATCTGATGAAGCAATTAAAGCGTACAACGAAATGGGCGTTAGCATCGACGAAGTAAATGCTAACCCTGAAAAATATAAAGATGTGAAACTTCCAGCTGAAGCTGAAGAAAAGAAATAATTTAAATGTTCAGTAGAACAAAATAGTTAAAAACAATTACGGATTACAGGAAAAACAATGTTTTCGAAGATTTTTATAGAAAGACCAAGATTTGCAATAGTTATATCTTTAGTAATAATTTTAGCGGGGCTTATTTGTTTGAAAACAATCCCGCTTGAAAAATATCCAGTTATTACACCCCCTCAAGTTCAGGTAACAGCAACTTACCCTGGGGCATCGGCTGATGTTATTGAAAGCACGATTGCAACGGTTATTGAAGCGCAAGTAAACGGTGTTGAGGACATGTTGTATATGACTTCTTCAAGCCAAAATGGAAGTTATACTCTTCGCGTGTTCTTTAAAGTTGGAACAGACCCTGATATGGCGGTGGTTAACGTTCAAAACAGAGCTTCTCTTGCAACGCCAAGGCTTCCTGAAGAAGTTAAAAAATATGGTCTTACAATTAAAAAATCAACGGCAGGTAATGCAATTGTAATTTATGGTGTATATTCTCCAGATGATTCAGTTGACCTTTTGACCGCCTCAAACTATGCTTCAATCTTTATTAAAGACGAGCTCGCTCGTGTGCCAGGCGCTGCAGATGTTCAGGTTTTTGGCTCAAGAGATTATTCGATTCGTGTTTGGTTGGATTCCCAAAAAATGACAAGCCTTGGCGTTTCGCCTTCTGAAGTATCTGCTGCAATTCAAGCACAGAATGCCCAAGTTCCAGCAGGTGAAATTGGTACAGAGCCAATGGCAATAAAGCAAGATTTAAAAATTACTCTTAAAACTCGAGGCAGACTTCAAGAAGCAAGCGAGTTTGCAAACATAATTGTTAAATCTTCTCCAACTGGTGAAGCAATAAGATTAAAAGATATCGCAAAAGTCGAGCTTGCTGCCGAAGATTATTCATTCAACGGCAGGTTAAATATGAAGCCCATGGCCGTTATTCAAGTTATGCCATTATCTGATGCTAACGCTATTAACCTCGCAAAACAATCAAACAAAAAAATGGAAGAATTATCAAAAAGTTTTCCAAAAGGTTTAACTTATCAAGTAATTCGTGATGAAGCTGAATTTATTCAAGAAAGCTTGGCAGAGGTAGTTCATGCTATTGTTCTCGCTATTATTCTTGTTGTGCTCACGGTTTATCTTTTCCTTGGAGACTGGAGAGCTTCTCTTGTTCCATTTGCTGCAATTCCTGTGTCTTTGATTGGTACGATTGCAGTCTTCCAAGCGTTTGGTTTTACACTTAATACACTTACTCTTTTCGGGTTTGTTCTTGCGGTTGGAACAGTTGTTGATGACGCTATTGTTGTTGTTGAGAACGTGCAAAGGCACATTGAAGCGGGTTTAAAACCAAAAGAAGCAACAATTGTTTCTATGGAAGAAGTATCGGGTGCTGTTATTGCAACATCTCTTGTTCTTATGGCGGTGTTTGTTCCTGTTGCGTTTATGTCGGGCATTCAGGGTAAAATGTTCCAACAATTCGCGGTTACAATCGCGGTTTCGATTGCATTTTCAACCATTATGGCACTTACGTTGGCACCAGCACTTTGTGCGACAATTTTAAAATCTAAAGAAGAATTAATTTCTAGAACTATTTTCGACAGATATAGAGATTTTCATAAACACTATTGGGAAACTCATAAATCAACAACATTTATAGATAAGCTTAAAAATTCTGGTGAATATTTAGCGTATATCTGGGACGTAACACTTAAGAAATTTAATATTTGGTTTGATGATGTACGTGATAAATATTTAGTTTGGTCCAAATATTTTGTAGATAGCGCTAAAGCAACTTGGATTTCATTCGCTGGCTTGCTTATTGCCCTTGTTCTTTTGTTCAATGTTTTACCAAAAGGATTTTTGCCAGAAGAAGACCAAGGTGCAGTGCTTATTGATATGCAATTTACAGATGGTTCAACTTTATCAAAAACAGGTAAAGTTTCTGAAAAATTAGAAAGAGAAATATTGAAATTAAAGGGCGTAACAAAAGTTCTTGGCCTTATTGGATACAAAGGTGAAAACTCTGGTCTTTTGATTGTAAACTTTGATTCTTGGAAAGAAAGATTGCCAAAAAGTCCTTTGCTTAATATCTTTAAATCAAAAGAGCAAAAAATGTTAGATAATTGCACTTTAGCAGGAATGAAACGAAAGATTAATGCATTGATTGCACAGATTCCTGAAGCAAAAATGATGGTGTTTTCTCCACCTCCAATTCCTGGCGTTAGTATGTTTAGCGGTGCGGAATATCAACTATTGGATAAGGGTAATAGAACCCCGCAAGAGCTTGGGGTTGAATCTTTGAACTTTATCGCGGCGGTTGGCAAAAATCCAACAATTTCTCGCGCGTTTACTCAATATAACTTTAATAACCCTCAAATGATAGTCGATATTGACTACCAAAAAGCACTAGCTCAAGGTATTCCTGTAAGCGAAATTTATGCTGCACTATCTTCTCAATTCGGTAAATCTTATATAAATGACTTCAATAGATATGGTCGTGTGTTTAGGGTTATGGTTCAAGCGCACGATTCATTTAGAAGTAAACCAGAAGATATTTTGAAGGTTTATGTTAAATCAAAAAGCGGTATGGCGCCATTAAGTTCGGTTGTAAATCTTGTTGAAACAACAGGGCCTTATGCAATTCAAAGATTTAACATGTATAAGTCTGTTCAAATTACCGGTATGCCAGCAGCTGGCAAAAGTTCTGGTGAAGCAATTGATGCTATGGCGAAAGTTTCAGATGAAGTTTTGCCTGATGATATGTCATATGCATGGAGTGGAACTACCTTGCAAGAAATTGAAGCTTCAGGGCAATTGGTTGCAATTATGGCAATCATCTTGGTCTTTGTGTATTTGTTCCTTGTTGCGCTCTATGAAAGTTGGATGTTGCCAGTTGGCGTTATGTTGATTGCTCCTATTGCTATGGTTGGGGCATTGTTGTTCCAATATCTTGGTGGAATATTTATTCCTGCCTTGTCGCTTGATTTATATGCGCAAATTGGTCTTATTATGTTGATTGGGCTTGCCGCTAAACAATCAATTTTGATTATAGAATTTGCTAAAACTGCATATGAACAAGGCGCAACAATTAAAGAAGCCGCTATGCAGGCTGCAAAGATAAGATTTAGAGCGGTTATGATGACAGTTATCGCTTTTGTTCTTGGTATTTTGCCACTTGTATTTGCGGTAGGTCCAGGGTCTGAATCAAGACACTCATTAGGCATCACAGTTTTTGGTGGTATGATAGCTGCCGCAATTGTGGGTACAATTATGGTGCCAGCATTTTATGTTTTGGTGCAACAAATGGTGGAAGGTTTTTACATTAGAAAAGGAAAAAAGATTAGTGTTCAAAAAGATAAATAAACTAGCTTTATTATCAGCTTTTATAATATTTTCTCAAATTGGAGCATATGCACTTCAACAAGAAGCTAAGCAACAAGAATCTCCAAAAACACAAGGCGATGTTGTGAGCGATGCTAAAATTGAAAAATTGCCAATTAAAATTATGGGCACAATTAATGAATCTCAAAATAAAAAAGAGCCTGAAAAAAACAAAATTAAACTTTTCGGCAAGAAAAAAGTTGATTATAGCGAATATTTAATTCCAACCGAAGGCTATATTCCAATTGGCAATGCGCACCAAAAGCCAGAAATTGTTGAAGGCTCTGTTTCAAAAGGTGCAGAATTTAATCTTGCTGATTGTTTAGAACTTGCAATAGCTAATAACCCAAAAATTAAAGCAGCTTACGCTAATGCTGCTGCAGTTAAGACAAAAAGAGGTCAAACAATTTCGAGATATACTCCAAACCTTACTTGGACATCTTCAATTGGAAGAAATAAAAACGATTCAACTTCTTCTGCTTCAGCTATTAATTCGACTGTATATACCAAATATTTGTTTGGCTCAATTGGTGTTTCTCAGCTTGTTTATGATTTCGGCAATGTTCAAAATCAATACACCATTGATAAATTAAACTACCAAGATAGTACAGATAATATTGATGAAGTTGTTAACGAAGTTATTTATCAAGTTAAAGACGCTTATTATTATGTGATTTTAGCTCTTGAAAATAAAAAAGTTATTCAAGAAACAGTTGAGCAATTTGAACAAACATATAACCAAGCACTTGCATTTTACCAAGTTGGCGCAAAGGAAAAAATTGGCGTTACTATGGCGGAAGTTGATTTGGAAGATGCTAGAGCTCAGTTAATTCAAGCAAACTATGCAGTTGATGTTGCTATTTCAAGATTGAATAATATTATGGGCTTGCCTTTTATATCTCCTTATACGGTTGATGCGAAACTTCCTTTTGAAGATATCAAATTATCTATTCAAGAGGCGGTTGAAATTGCTAACAAAGAGCGTCCTAAACTCAAAATGGCACTCACAAGAGTAAAAATTGCTGACCAATATGTTAAACTTGCTAAGAAAACATTCCTTCCAAGAATTGAAGTTCAAGGCAATTTCTCTTCTGGGCAACGTGATGATATGAGTAGTAAAAACTGGTATAATTTTGGTGGATTTTTATCTTTTCCAACTGTAAATCCAGTTTTAATTAAAAATCAAGTTGACGAAGCAAGATACGCATATGAGCAACAGCAACATGCAACAAGGGCAGAAATTAATGATATTTATTATGAAATTCAGCAAACTTACGCTAAACTTTTAGAGAAAAAAGAAAGAGTGCCTGTTGCTAAAAAAGGTGTACAGAAGGCTTATGAAAATTATCAAATTGCAAGGGGTAGATATAGAGTTGGTTTATCTGACCCGATTGAACTTAAAAGTGCGCAATTAGATTTATTAAATGCGCGTCTTGCATATTTAGAAACACTATATCAGTACAACAACGCAAAATCTGTTCTTGAAAAATCTATTGGGCAAACCTTAAGGGGTGAAGATATGGGCGCTGAACTTGTTATTCCACGCGAAGAACCTCCTCTCGATTTTACAGATAGCAAGATATAATTTTGCAAGTTTGAGGCATAACTGTTAAAATTTTATTATGACAAACGACATTAAAGCGCAAGTAAAGTTGATGCCCAAACTCCCTGGGTGTTATCAGTTTTTTGACAGCACTGGTGAAATCATATACATTGGCAAAGCTAAAAATTTATATAACAGGGTGAATAGCTATTTTATTGGGCGCAAGGATTCTCCAAAATTGCAAGTGATGGTGCCACAAATTGTGCGTGTTGAGTGCATTGTTGTTGACTCTGAAATCGAAGCTTTAATTTTAGAAAATGAATTAATTAAAAAATACAAACCAAAATACAATATTCTCCTAAAAGATGATAAAAAATTTCCTTATTTTGTTATCACAAAAGAAGATTATCCAAGAATTATTATTGCAAGAAAGGCAAATCTAAATCCAGAAAAGGGTACATATTTTGGCCCATACACAGATTCTCGTGCAATGCATGTAACGTTGGATATTTTAGGTAAAATTTTTCCACTTAAAAAATGCAAAACGCCAAAATTTAATTCAAGACCTTGTTTATACTATGACATTGGCAAGTGTTTGGCACCTTGTCAAAGACTTGTAACACCTGAAGAGTATCAAGCTATGCTCAAAAATGTTGAGCTGTTCTTGTCTGGCAAGCAAATGGAACTTGTAAAAATTATGCAACGCGAGATGGAAGCTGCTTCAAAAAAAGCTGAATTTGAACGTGCAATGGCGCTTCGTGATTGTATTCGAGATATTTTGAAAACTATTGAAAAGCAAAAAGTGGTTTCAGAGAACACCCGTTTTGACTACGACTATATAGCAACTGCGAGCTCTGGGAGTCTCTATACTGCTTCCATTTTGGAAGTCCGCGAAGGTAGACTTATTGGCAAAAAAGATTTTGAATTTACGCGATTTGAAAATGCAAAAGAACAAGAAGTGCTTGAAGCTGTCTTAAGTGAATATTATAGTGCAGTTCAAGATAGAGATTTGGTTAAAAATATTATAATTGAAGAAGAAATTGATGATATTGAAATTTATAAAAATTGGCTATCGGCTAGAAGGGGAAAGCAAGTTATAGTTAAAACTCCAAAGAAAAAAGCTGAGCAAGAGATTTTGAATATGGCGCGTACGAACGCCCAATTTCATCTTCAGCAACTACAAATAAAAGAATTAACTGCAATTCAAAATGATTTTAATGAAGTTGGTGTTTGGATTCAAGAAAAACTTTCTTTGAAGAACTTCCCGCACCTTATGGAGTGTTATGATATTTCGCACACTCAAGGCACAAATACTGTTGCAAGCAAGGTTGTTTTTCAAGACGGTGTACCTAAAAAATCTTTATATAGAAAATACAAACTTCGCACAATTGAAAAAGGCGAAGTCGATGACTTTAAAAGTATGCGTGAAATTTTAACTCGAAGACTCACGAGGATAAAATCAGGAGTTGATAAAAAACCAGATTTGATTATTATTGATGGTGGTATGGGGCAATTATCAAGCGTTATGCAAGTTGTTGATGAGTTAGGGCTTAGGGGGCAATTAGATATTGTTTCTCTTGCAAAACGCGAGGAGGAAATTTTTCTTCCTGAAAGTTCAACTCCTGTAATTTTTCCAATAAATTCCCCCGCACTCCATCTTTTTCAAAGAATAAGAGATGAAGCACATAGATTTGCTATTACTTTTCATAAGTCGCTCCGCGCGAAGCAGTTTAAAAAATAAACCCTTATTATTTTATGTTACAAAAACTTTACATAAGCGCAATTTTTTGTGTAAAAAATTCTTTATAGATGTAAGGAAGTTTATAGGAAGATATACATGGGGTGGGTTACACTATCGTTTAGAAGCAGAAATCTGCTTGCTGAACAACACAGAATTGAAGGAGAGCTGCAAAAAGTTAATTCAGATTTGATGGCACTCCAATCTGAAATTGCCGCGTTTTCAAGTACGCATCATAAGCACCATTGTTGTCATCATGGGGTTACAAATCCTTATATGAGTGCGAAAATGCAGACCGATATGTTTTTGAAGCAAAATGCATATTTTGACCCTAAAACAAAGCAATATTATACGTTCTGCAATAAAAAACCTGTGAAATTTAATCCGCAGGAATATTTCATGCATATAATGAAAGAAGAAACAAGAAGATATATAAATCAAATGCTGCATTTTATGCATGAGCGCGAAACAATCTTTATGAATAAAAAACTTCAACTTGAAATGAAGTTAAAAATGATTCAAGCGGAAAGGCAACAGGTGAATAAAGCAAAATCGGAAGCAATTCAAGAAAATGCTCCAAGATATATTTAAAACAAAACCCCTAGAATTTTCTAGGGGTTTTTAAGTTTAATCATCTAAGTAGCTCGTGCCTATTTTTCTGCCACTTGAGTTATATTCATAAACTTTTTCATACATATCATTTGTGAAGTCGTTGTTGATTTTTTCTTTCCATACGTAATCGCCATATCTGTAGTGGTTTTTGTAAACATATTCTACATCATATTTACCTGTTTTATTGCCTTCGTATGTTTTTCCTGACCAATCAAGATCTCCGTTTTTGTCGTAAAAATATTTATGAGTGTAGTTATCTGTGCCATCAAACATATTTACTGTTTCTTTTATAAGTTGGTCATCTTCATTATATTCATATTTGCTTACGCCTGTAATAGCTCCGTATTTAGAGAAAAATGCTTTGCCTGTAACTAAATCGTCTCCAGAATCTTTATATTCTCTTTCGCCTTTTGCAACATCTGAAACAATTCCAAGAAAATCTTTCATATCTTCATATGTGAATTCGCCGTGCACTGTGCTGCCGGCATCAATGTTGCTTTGTTGCCAAGCCTTAAATTCATCTTCGCTAACCTTGCCATCATTATTTGCATCCAAAGCGCCTCTTACACCAGTTTTGCCACCAACAAATGATTTGATTTCATCGCCAGTTAGAAATTCATCGCTTGTACCGTTTTTGTTTAGCCATTTTTGGTTTTCAAAAAGATGATTAAATATTTTATTTTCTTTTAATTCATCACAAGTTTCAGCAACATTTTGAAGTTTAACGCTACTCAAACCACTCATATTAACACTGAAATTAAATGAATCTGTCATTACTGTCACCCTTTCGTTGCATACTCTTATATTATTTGTCGGCTTTTTGAATACTGAACTTTAGAAAAATTAGATACAATGTTACATAAGTTTACATTTGCTCATAAAAAAATACAGCTCAGAAATGAGCTGTATTTTTTGTCTCTATTTTGACCTATCGTTGGTCCAATACTCCGTTTTCGTTTTTGTCATAAGTTGTTCTTTTAACTGTTCCGTCTGGGTTTAACTGTTCTTTTTTGGTATATTTTCCACTTTTTTCGCTATAATCACTATATCTTTCCGTTGCAACACCTTTTTCGTTATATTCTGTCAACTCTTCGAAATGGTTGTTGGAGTCATCGGTGTCAACATATTTAGCGCTTAGTTTGCCTTCTGTGTCGTAAACTTCAAGCTCTTCAATGGTTTGTTTCCCGTCTGGTTCTGTGTCGTAATCCGTATTTTTGCTTATTGTTTCTAATTTGCCATCTTCGCTATAGCTGTAATAAGCTTTGCTTGCGACGCTTGCGTCTTTGTTATAACCAATTTTTTGGTCAATTTTTTCTGCATCACCTTCAACCATTACATCTTCTGTGCCAGAAGCTACGTATTCGAACCTTTGCATAACTTCTTTCATTTGGTCAAAAGTGAAATTTTCATGCGCCTTGTTGCCTTTTGCAATGTTTTCTTGTTTCCAGATGTTAAACTCTTCTTCTGTAATGGTGCCATTGCCGTCTTTATCCACGTGTTGGCTTACAAAGTGAGCAATTTCTTCCCCATCTAACACGCCGTCAGTTTTTTCTGGGTTGAATTCAATCATTTCATTTTCTTGTTTTTGTTCACTTAGCCATTTTTCATTTTTTAATAAATGTTGGAAAATTTTATTGTTTGCAAGTTTTGCATGCGCGCTATCATGTGTAATTGCCACATCTTTCAAGCCTTGCATGTTCACGTTAAAGTTAAAAGATTCACTCATGTTGTTTCCCTTTCATAAAATACACACATCGTATGACGGGGTTATCGTTTATTCTTTGATAAAACTTTAGGTTTTTTATGGTAAGTTTTACAATTATTTACAAATTACAAAAATATCGCTCTGCAAATAAATACTGCTGCAACAATTCCAACTAAATCAGCCAAAATGCCTGTTAACACAGCATGGCGCATTTTTTTAATTCCAATTGAGCCAAAATAAACTGCAAGCACATAAAATGTTGTTTCTGAGCTTCCAACAATTACTGCACTTAATTTTGCGGCATAAGATTCGGCTCCATTTGAATTTACAATATCAGAAAATATACCAAGAGTTGCGGAACCTGAAAGCGACCTTGTTATCATCAAAATTAGAGAATCTGCGGGGATTTTGAGTGTTTCAAGCGGTGTTTGCAAAAGCCCTGCAAGCCACTCAATTGCACCAGATGCTCTAAGCATTGCAACTGCAGTCATAATTGCAACAAGATAAGGAATAATCCTAATTGCAACATTAAAA
>JAZNJP010000192.1:0-1510 GCA_045578125.1 Candidatus Gastranaerophilales bacterium
GGCCTCCGACTTATCAGATATTGTATCTTCCATACTTTGTCCAACAAGACCACCAACTTGATCGGAACCTTCTACTGCCGCAGAAGATAAGCAACTTGTGATTGTTGTTTCATACGAAATACCAACAAGCCCAGCTGTACAATCTGTACCTGTTACAGAACCTGAAGTTGAACAATTTGTGATAGTTGAATGACTTGCACCACCAAGAAGCCCACCAACATCTGCATAGCCTTGAACTGTTGCAGAAGATGAACAATTTTTGATTGTTGAACTACTTGCATCACCCGCAAGTCCGCCTGCAAGCAAGCCGTCAGCATTTATTCTAGTTACAGAACCACCAACAACTTTAACATTTTCTATTGTTGAAGTGCTTAAAGAAGCTGCAAGTGCACCAACAGAATAAGTATCGACATCATTGTTTTCTATTATAAAATCTTCAAGAACTAAATTTTTAACTGTTCCAATAAACACCTCAGAGAATAAACCTTGTGTGCTATTTAAGTTGGAAATTTTGTGCCCTGCGCCGTCAAGAACTGCATTAAACGCAATGCTTTCCCACTCAACACCATCAAGGTCAATATCATCTGCAAGGGTAATATCAATACCCATTTTGAGTGCTTCAATAAATTCTTCTTTTGTGTGAACAATTCCTGTTGGAACTTCTGCATTTTTGATGTTTTCAATAGCACTTGCCATGTCGTTAAGCTCAACTGCTTGCGCATAAGTGTCAGTTATGCCAGCTGAATTGAGTTCTTTGTTATAGAAACAGTTTTCAATTACGCCGTATGAAGATTCACTAGCAAAGCCATTTGCATACGAATTACTTGTTGCAGTAACTGTGCCTGCAAAATAAGAATTATAAATTGAACCGTCATAATTCCCTGCAAAACCGCCAACATAGCTTGTGCCACTTACTGCGCCTGTCGCATAAGAATTAGATACGCGAACATCACTTGGACCAGCACCAATAAAACCGCCGACATAGATGCCGCCCGTGGCAGAGCCTGTTGCATAGCAATTAACAAATGAGCTGTAATCTGCCCAACCAATAAGACCGCCAGTATAACTATAACCAGACACAGTGCCTGTTGCTGAGCTATTTTTTACAATTGCGTGGTCAGCATAGCCAATAAGCCCGCCTGTGCCATATCCTATGCCACCAGTAGGTTGGCTTGTAACTTCTGCAGAAGATGAGCAGCTTGTTATTCTTGTGCCACGGTCTGCTTCTCCAACAAGCCCGCCAGTATAATATGCTTCTGCATATGTTTGAGTAACAGAACCACCGACAACGTGAACATTTTCTATTGTTGTGTTTCCTGTTGTATTTGCAAGTGCACCAGTGGCAGTATCGTATGTATTTACAATCGCAAAATCTTTAAGCGTTACGTTTTTAATTGTTGCGCCATCTGTTGATTTGAACAAACCGCCCGTGTGGGAAAGACCTGAAATTGTATAACCATTGCCGTCAAAAGTTCCGCTGTAGTTTTCAAAATTTTCCCAAGTAATGCCT
>JAZNJP010000193.1:0-3366 GCA_045578125.1 Candidatus Gastranaerophilales bacterium
TATTAAAAGGTATTAAAGAAGGTGGCACATTCTTACTTAACTCACCATACTCAAAAGAAGAAGCTTTCAGCCGCTTAACTCGTGATATGCAAGAAACAATCATCAACAAGAAAATCAAATTCTACAATGTTGATGCTGAAAAATTAATCAAAGAACAACCGGGACTTCGTGGTAAAGGTGCAAACACAGTTATGATGGTTGCATACTTTAAAGTTTCAGGAATCATTCCTTTTGAACAAGCTTTAGAAGGCATGAAAGAAATGACAGTTAAAACCTTCAAGAAAAAAGGTGATGATATCGTTAACATGAACTTAGCTTTAATTGATGCTGCAGTTAACGCAACTGAAGAAGTTGTTATTCCTGCAACATTAGACGGCGTTGCTTGCGCTGAAGAAGTTAAGCTAATTTCAGATGACGCAGACAAATTCACAAAAGAAATCATTGAACCATCAATGAGACAAAAAGGTGATGACATTCCTGTTTCTGCAATGAGCATTGACGGCACAATCCCAACAGGCACAGCTTGCCTTGAAAAACGTGGCATCGCACCAAGAGTTCCGCACTGGAATTCAGATGTTTGTATCCAATGTGGCATCTGTGCTTCAGCTTGTCCACACGCTGCAATCAGAACAAAACTCTTTGAAGCAGACACAATGGCTAGTGCTCCTGCAACATTCAACACAGTTGATGCTAAACCAAATGCAAACGGCGAAAAATTCAAAGTTCAAGTTTATTGCAACGACTGTACAGGTTGCGGCGTATGTATAGACCAATGCCCAATCAACAAAAACAAACCAGAAACACCTGCACTATCTTGGTCAACAATTGAAAAAGAAGTTGCAGCAGGCGAAGTTGAAAATGAAAAATTCTTCGACGAAGCTCCTGATAACGTAATGGGCAAAAACACAACAAAAACAATCAAAGGTGCAATGCTTAGAAAACCATTATTCGAGTTCTCAGGCGCTTGTGCTGGTTGCGGTGAAACACCATATGTTAAATTAGTTTCACAACTATTTGGTGACAACGCAATTGTTGCTAACGCAACTGGTTGTTCATCAATCTACTCAGGCACATTCCCAACAATTCCTTACACAAAAACAAAAGAAGGAAGAGGAACAGCTTGGGCAAACTCATTATTCGAAGACAACGCTGAATTTGGTTTCGGTATGAGACTTGCAGTTGACGCTAACAGAGAAACTTTGAAAACTTATGTTGCAAAAGTTCTTGAATGCGAAAAATCACCTGCTGACTTAAAAGAAGCATTAGAGGCGGCAATTGCTCACTTTGATAACTCTAAAACAGAAGAAGCAGTTAAAGCTCAAGAAGCAGCAAAAGCAACTCTTGCAAAATATGCAGACATTGACTGTGCTGACCTTAAAAAGGTTATTGAACTTCAAGACTACTTTACAGATAAATCTGTTTGGATTATTGGTGGCGACGGCTGGGCAAACGATATCGGATACGGCGGTATTGACCATGTTCTTGCTCAAGGCAAAAACGTAAACATTCTTGTACTTGATACAGAAGTTTACTCAAACACTGGTGGTCAAGCTTCAAAATCAACTCCAACTGGTGCAGTTGCTAAATTTGCAACAGGTGGTAAACGCACATATAAGAAAAATATGGGCTTAATGAGCATGTCATACGGATATGTTTATGTAGCTTCAGTTGCACTTGGTGCTGATAGAAACCAAACTCTAAAAGCATTCCAAGAAGCAGAAGCTTACAATGGACCATCAATTATCTTTGCTTATGCTCCATGTATCGCACATGGTATCGATATGAGCAAAACTCAAACAGAACAACAAAGAGCTGTTGAAGCTGGTTACTTCCCACTCTACAGATACAACCCAGATAACGAAGTACCATTCACTTGGGATGCTAAAGAACCAAAAGGCAACTACCAAGACTTCATCAGATCTGAAGGCAGATATAAGTCACTTCTTAAAACAAACCCAGAAGCGGCTGAAGCTCTTTACAAACAAGCTGAAGAAGATGCAGCAAAACGTATGGCTGTATATAAATCAGTTGGCGAATTAATGAAATAATTAACTTGCTAAATAATTTAAAACCCTCTAGGAAATTTTCTTAGAGGGTTTTATTTATATGAGATTTAACTTTGTGTTTTCTTTTCCTGCATTTCGTCAAAATCATTAACCATCGCCTCAAGGCAATCTGGGGTTACTGTGTTTTCTGCAAGTGCCTTATCTTGTAAACCCTTTTCCAAAAGTTTTAACTCGTCGCCCTTTAATTTATCATTTGCAAAAACAATATTGCGCCCATAAAAATGACCAGTCAGCGCAATTGTTTCTTCAGTTGGTGCACCAAATTCAGCAAATTTTTCTTGAACTCTGTAACTTGCCCAATCGTTAGGAAGTTCTTTTTTGCTTGCGTAAGAAAAAGTGCACTCGTCACCAAGTCTTTTATCAATTTCGTTTCTCAATGTGTGCTCCACATGGTATTTTTGAGATTTAAACCTGCAGGGAATAACAATTTTATGCCCGATTACTTCTTCTGGGTCACGCTTTTCATATTTTTTAAATAATTCAGAGGCGATATGCAAGTGTTCAATTTCAAAATCTAAAAACATTTCCCAAATGCCTTTTATTCTATCATCCACTTCGTCTTCGTAACAGGTGTAATAATTACAAACCTCGGTAAACTCATGGAGCAAAAGTTTTTCATAGATGCTTTCTGTTGGGTCAATCAAAGATTCATACATTGTTACGTGTTCTTCTTCCACGTCTTTAATTTCAGCATAAGTTTCTCTTAAAACTTTGTTTGCATAATTAAAACCATGTTCAGCATAATAGTTATGCGTTTGTTGCTCAGCAGAGAGAAGTGTTAGAATATTCACTTTTGTTTGCGGTTTTGTGTCATTTTTATCGTAAGGATTTCTAATTCTTAAATAATTTTCATTGTGATGATGTTGAGTTGGTCGCCCTAAAATAACATCTGTTTGCTCTTGAAGAATTGAATTAGGGCATTTACCCTCGAGCATATTTATCCACTGGCTATAGCGATAAAGGTGGTCGAAGTCCTCAAGTAAACCAAAATTGAAAGCTTCACGAACATATTCATCAGGTTCGTTTTGTGCAAGCCAAGCAGTGAGGTCAACTGCCACTTGCTCATAGCCCAAAGTTGTTTCAAGCACAGTTTGGTCTGATGGCGCAAGCCAATTTATCGTTGTTTGTTGGGTGTCTTCAATTCGCCTTATGTTAGACACGAGTTTGCAATCGTCAATATCAGCGCAAAGCCTTGAGAATAAATGTTTAAAGCCCCAAGCTTCAATTTCAATACCATTCATCAAAATTTGTCTTGTCCTTGTGTAACAATCAACATCTTGTTTACTATAAGGCTTTTGAG
>JAZNJP010000194.1:0-4923 GCA_045578125.1 Candidatus Gastranaerophilales bacterium
TAGTACTCTTTGTGCTTCCAAATCTGCAACAATTGAGCCCAGAGTTCAGCAATTGTTATTTGAGCTTGCAAAAAAATATAAGCTTGCAATAATTTCAAACAATTATAATAAAGAATACACTCAAAAAGTTCAAATGCAAACAAAAGTTAAAATATATGATAGCTCAAGAAAGCCAGATGTTTTGGGTATTATGCAAGCGCTTGGTGAGCTCAATTCAATTCCAGAAGAAACAATGATTATTGGCGATAGGCCACTAACAGACATTCTGGCTGGTAAAAATGCAAAACTAAAAACTGCTTTGGTTGATTCTATAACAGCTCAAACTGAGCCTAAATTAACTCGTTTTGTTCGTAAATTAGAAAGACTTTTTATTAAATAAAATAATACTTTGTAACTATCTTTTTCATGTTACAATATTAGTGATATGAATAGAAAATTTAGTATTTTTCCAAATATAGATTTGACGGATCAAAATAAGTTAATATTATCAGGTGTAATTGTTTCTACAATAATTATTGTAGCGCTTGCCGTTATCTCGATTGGTAACATTCAAAAGAAGCTATATGAGGGTTATTCAAATTTTGGGCAATTGCTCACTAAAACTCTTGCAATTCAAACTTATGAATTAACTCGCGATATGCCACCTGAGATGAGAAATACTATTCTTAAAACTCATTCTGATTCTATTATTAAAACCAACAAGGATATTTCATATTTAAATTTTAAAGATGCAAATGGCAAAGTTATTTATTCAACTAATAAAGAGTTTACTTCAAGGCTAGATGGAACAAAAATCAACATATCGTCTCCAATTAAAGATAGCTTTGGGAAGGTTACGGGTTCTGTTGACATTGGGCTCACTGCTGATATGGCTCGCGACGTTGTTAAGGCGACCAAAAATTCAATGCTTTTTATATTTACCCTTGTTTGGGTTGTGTTTACGCTTGTAATCCTTGCAAATTCAATATTGATTGCAAGAGAACTTACAATGTTGCATCATGGTGTTAAAGAAATTTCTAGTGGGAAATTTGGTACCATGCTTGATTATTCACAAGCAAGTGGCGAAATTAAAGAGCTTTTTGCCGCATTTAATGATATGTCGAAAAGGCTTCATGCTTTTGAAGAGCAAAATATTGACACAATTACCCTTGAGAAAAATAAGCTTGAATCTGTGCTTATGAGTATTGCAAATGGCGTTGTAGTTTGTGATAATTTTGATAAAATTACCATTATTAACAATGCGGCTCAATCAATATTATCTGCAACTCCTAGCGAGATTATTGGCACTCATATTCAAGATTATTGTGATACCAATGGGGCTTTATGCTTTAGGGATAAAATCACACTTTTTAAAAATACTCCTCTTGATATCATGGAGAAAAAACCACTTGAATTTAATGTTGACGTAGCGTCTAGCGTAATTAAGACTATAGTGTCTCCAATTTATTCAAAATCGCACGATTATCTTGGTTATATTTTAGTTTTGATTGATATTACTAAAGAAGCTGAAGTTGACAAAATGAAAAGTGATTTTATTTCAAACGTATCTCACGAACTAAGAACGCCTGTTACTGTTCTTAGAACTTATGCTGATACTTTGTATAATTTTGGCAACGAGTTTGCCTTTGAAGAGCAGAAGGAATTTATTGGAACAATTAACCAAGAAGTTATTCGTTTAAATAAAATGGTTAACGATATTCTTGACTTTTCTAAGCTTCAAAATGATACAAAGTTAGAGAAGAAATATGGCAACATTGTTTCAACGATTGATGAAACAGTTAATTCTCTTAAAGTTTTGGCCGATGAAAAGAATATTAAAATTTCGGTTATTGCAGAACCAAATCTTCCAGAAGTTCCATATAACGAAGATAGTATTGAACGTGTTTTAAATAATTTAATTACAAATGCTATTAAATATTCGGACAATAATTCAAGAATTAGAATTCGTGCAGAGCTTTCTAATCAGCCTGATTTTATTGAAATTTCTGTTGAAGATTTTGGAATGGGAATTGCAAAAGAGCATTTAGGTAAAATTTTTGATAGATTTTATAGAGTTGAAAATTCATCTCATTCAATAAAAGGTACGGGGCTTGGGCTTCATCTTGCTCGTGTTGCCATTGAGAAATATCATGGCGGAAAAATTTGGGCAACATCTGAGCTTGGCAAAGGTTCTGTGTTTAGTTTTGCTCTTCCTCTTGTTATAAATGAAGAGGGTGAAATTGTTGGCGAAAATACTTATGAAATTCAACCAATTGAAAAATCACACAGGGAGATTATTGAAGATTTTGTTCCTAAAATGGTTAAAAATTCAAGCGAAGCAATAACTCCATATAGGGCAAAAGAAAGAACTGAACAAAACGAATTTGAAGGAGATAAAACATTAAATAAGCCGCTTGTTAAATTTGAAGATGATGTTAATGAAGAAGAAAGCGTAGATAAAATTTCAGATTGGGAAATATCATTTGAAGTTCGAGAAAAAGCGTAGTTAAAAAGGTGTTGTTTTGCAAAAAGAAGAAATAGAAAATAGAATAGCGACAATTAAAAACAAGGCTTTGAATAAACTTGCGGAGATGAATTTGTACCAGTATAAAGGTACGGTTTCAAAACTTGTTGGTATTACGGTTGAAGTTAAGCTCCCTGGTCTTAAGATTGGTGATTTGTGCTATATTACAAATTATTTAGGCGAGAAAAAGCCTGCTGAAGTTGTTGCTTTTAAAGGTGACGCTGCTCAGCTTTTGCTTTTGTATGATGGCGAAGGTATAGGACAAGGTAGTCTTGTTGAAACAACTGGAAGTCCAATTTTGTTTCCTGTTGGCGATTTTTTACTTGGACGCCTTTTAAATCCGCTTGGTGAACCTTTAGATTCAATGCCACTTGATACATCAAATGCTCAGTGGATGAATGTTATGGGTGCTGTTCCTGACCCATTTACAAGACCAATTATTAAAGAAAGATTTTCGACTGGTGTTCGCGCAATTGATTCTATGCTGACACTTGGTTGCGGGCAAAGAATGGGACTTTTTGCTGGTTCAGGTGTTGGTAAAAGTACTATGATGGGTATGATTGCAAGAAACTCTGACGCAGATGTTAACGTGGTTGCTCTAATCGGAGAACGTGGAAGAGAAGTCCGTGAATTTATTGAAGATGCGCTAGGTGAAGAAGGTATGAGAAGGTCTGTTGTAATTTGTGCAACGGGCGATCTCCCTCCTCTTATTCGTATGAAGTGTTTGCTTTCTGCAACAACTGTTTGTGAATATTTTAGAGATCAAGGCAAAAAAGTATTCTTAATGACAGATACCGTTACTCGTTGTGCTATGGCGGGTAGGGAAGTGGGACTTTCAATTGGTGAACCTCCTACTATGAAAGGGTATCCGCCTTCAATTTTCTCTTGGTTGCAACGTGCACTTGAGAGAACTGGTAATTCTGAAAAAGGTTCAATTACTGCGCTTTATACTGTTCTTATGGAAGGCGATGACATTACTGACCCAATTGTTGACATTGTTCGCGGTATTGTTGATGGCCACATTTTCTTGTCAAGAAAAATGGCTGAGATGAACCATTACCCAGCTATTGATACACTTGGCTCTATCTCAAGGCTCTTTACTGCAATTTGCGATAGCGAGCATAAAGAAGCTGTGCATAAAATGAGGCAATTACTTTCGATTTATAGGGAAAATAAAGACTTGATTGATGTTGGCATGTATCAAGCTGGTTCTAACCCAAAACTCGATATCGCAATTGAACTTATGCCTCAAATTAATGGTTTTTTACAACAAAGAACATCTGATTTAGTTAGTATGGATACAACTATTCAGACCATTAAAGATATGATGCGAGATGTTAATATTTAACATCGAGCTGAATTTAGGAATTAAAAAGCGGTTCTAATTGAACCGCTTTAAGTTTATTCTGCTTTAAGTTTCTTTAATTCTTCGATTTTGTCAACCATTGTCTTTGTGTAATGGTCGCATTTTTCTTGAGTTGTTGCTTCAAAGCCCATTGTGAAAACAGGCTCGGTATTACTTTGGCGAATAATAGCCATACCATCGTTGAAGATTATTCTCATACCATCGATTGTTATAATATCTTTGATTTCTTCATCAAATAATTCTGACATATCAAGTTTAGCAAATTCTTCAAGAACAGGTTTTTTAAGTTCATTTGGGCAATGAAGCCTAACCTCGCCACCGCCCGCCATTCTTTCGAACGGCTTTAAGATATCAAGAAGATTGAAGTCTTTGTTTGTCATTTTATTTTTTGCAATGATTTCAATCAACCTACAACCAGCATATATTGCGTCATCATAGCCGAAATATCTATCCTTGAAGAATGTGTGTCCGCTCATCTCGCCTGCCAAAAGTGCGCCTGTTTCTTTCATTTTAGATTTAATATAACCGTGCCCTGTTTTATACATAACGGCATTGCCGCCTTGTGCGTTAATTTCGTCATATAAAACTTGTGAACATTTAACTTCACTAACAACTGTTGGAACTTCGCCACGAGGTGCTAATTCTTTAATTAAATCCATTGCGTAGATGAAAAGTAATTTATCGCCCGTAATTGCGCTACCATCTGATGTCACTGCACCAATTCTATCCGAATCTCCATCAAATGCAATCCCTATGTCTGCCTTGTTTTCAACGACTGTCTTTTGAAGAGTAACAAGTGTTGAAAGTGTGCTTGGATTTGGGTGGTGGTTTGGGAAATTGCCGTCTGGCTCGGAGTATAGCTCAATTACTTCTGCGCCAAGCGCCCTATATAATTCAGGAGCCACAATTCCGCCAGTTGCGTTTGCGCTGTCAACAACAACTTTAATTCCTGAACCTATCTTGCCAAAAGTTGATGCAAGTTTGTCGATATAGTGCGGAATTAATGATTTTTCAACTAAGTGTCCAACAAATAACAAGTCGGAGGCCAAGCGGT
>JAZNJP010000195.1:0-1691 GCA_045578125.1 Candidatus Gastranaerophilales bacterium
AGCAAGTACAATAATAAGTGTAGAGGTACTAACAACATAAGGATTAGAGATGATAAAATTTAACCCTGCAAATGTAACAATTGAAGCAATTGGTGAAGAGCACGGACTTGATTTAGAACGTGAATTTGATGAATATGCTCCGAAGATTGCAAAAATCTTGACTGAGTTAAATCAAAGAAAAGATAAACCTGGTGCATGGCTTCAATGGATGAACTTGGGTTACAATGAGGAAACAGTTTGGTATGTTAAAGAATTTGCTGCTATGGTTAGAGGCAGATTTGAAAATGTTTTAGTACTTGGCATTGGTGGCTCAGCGCTTGGTGGAATTGCAGTTACTGAAGCGCTTTTGAAACCTTATTGGAATTTGCTAACAGCAGAGCAAAGAGATAATCTTCCAAGAATTTTCTTTTTAGATAACATTGATCCAGACCAAATGAGTGCGATGTTTGAAATGCTTGATATGAAGAAAACTTTGGTAAATGTGATTACAAAATCAGGCTCAACAGCTGAGACAATGTCACAGTTTATGATTATCAAAGACAAAATGCAAGCAATTTTGGGTGATGATTACAGAAAACATATTGTTGCGACAACAGACAAAGAAGCAGGCATTTTAAGACAAATTTCTAACGAAGAAGGTTACAAAACATTCGTTGTGCCAGATGATGTTGGCGGAAGATTTAGTGTATTTTCAGCAGTTGGGCTTGTGCCATTTGCGCTTGTAGGCATTGATATTGATGAAATCATCGAAGGCATTAAAAATATTGACTTAGCGCTTAAAAATACAGATATTAGAAAAAACATTGCGGCACAAAATGCTCTAATTCATTATTTACTAGAGCGCAAAAAAGGTAAAAATATTTCTGTTATGATGCCATATTCAAGCCGATTGAAATATGTTTCAGATTGGTATGTTCAACTTTGGGCTGAATCACTTGGCAAGGAAGAAGATAGGGACGGAAACAAAGTGAATATTGGGCCAACGCCAGTAAAAGCAGTTGGCGCAACAGATCAACACTCTCAAATTCAACTTTATAACGAAGGAAAAAATGACAAAGTCATTAACTTTATCAGAGTTGAAGAATTTGATAAAACTTTAGAAATTCCAAAAATCTTTGAATTTACAGGAATTGGCTACCTTGGTGGAAAAACAATCAATGAATTAATTAACGCAGAAGCTGATGCAACAGCAGTTGCGCTTTGCGATTACAACCGTCCAAATTTGACAATTACTCTTCCGAAATTAAACGCATATCACTTGGCGCAACTTTTATATATGCTTGAAGTTCAAACTGCAATTGCTGGTGAGCTCTATAATATTAATGCATTTAACCAACCAGGTGTTGAACAAGCGAAAAACTACACATATGCGCTTATGGGAAGAGCAGGTTACGAAGATAGCGCAGATATGCTAAGAGAAAAAATGGGGAAAAACGCATTTGGTGCGTAAACTATATAATTAAAATTAACTATGCAGGTAAATAGCCTGCATAGTTTTTTTCATGTGTAATGCAAATAAAATTCTTTCAAACTAAACTTCTTAAAAAAGGAGTTGAAATGAAATTAAAAGGCACAGAAACTGAAAAGAATTTACTTAAGGCGCTCACAGGTGAATGCCTTGCAACTAATAAATATTATTATTTTGCAAAGCAAGCAAAAAAAGAAGGTTACGAGCAAATATCCAATATTTT
>JAZNJP010000196.1:0-2804 GCA_045578125.1 Candidatus Gastranaerophilales bacterium
GGTGTATTTTTGATGAATTTAGATAAGAAAATGCCAGCAGCAGAAGCTCCGCCATTTCTTCCACCTGTATTTTTCATATCAGCGATTTTGCTTTTTAGACCTTCACCGTATTCTTCATACATTGGAAGTTGCCAATATCTTTCACCAATTTCATCACCAACAGCAATAAATTCTTTTACTTTTTTATCGTTGTTACCTAAAATACCACTTACAACGCTACCGAATGCAACCATACAAGCACCGGTTAATGTTGCAATGTCAATAATTTCATCAACGCCAAGTTCTTCAGCGTAAGCTAAAGCGTCAGCTAAAGTTACTCTGCCTTCTGCGTCTGTATTATCAATTTCAATAGATTTACCAATTTTTGAAATGATTACGTCACCAGGTTTATATGCGCTTCCTGATGGCATATTTTCGCATGCTGCAACAACTGCGTGAACTTCAACATCAGGCTTAAGTTCAGAAATTGCTCTCATTGTTGCAATAACAGCTGCAGCACCAGACATATCATCACGCATTGTTAACATAGAAGCTGGTGGTTTTAAATCCAAACCGCCCGCGTCAAAAGTAATACCTTTACCAACAAGTGCTATTTTCTTTTTAGCTTTTTTTGTTGGTTTATATTCCATGTGGATAAATCTAGGTTCATGTGCGCTGCCTTGTCCAACAGCTAAAAATGCTGTCATTCCTAGTTCTTCAATCTGTTTTTTATCATAAACAGTTGTTTTTACGCCAGAATTTTCAACTGCAAAATTTGCTAAAGTTTCTGGATAAATATATTGAGATGAGTCATTGATTAAATCTTTAGCCATTGAAACAGAGCGTGCAATTATTCAACCTTTTTCAGCACCTTTTTCAGCCTTTTTGAATTTTGTTGAATCAATTTCTGCAATAATAAATTCTTCAACTTTGTCTTCTTTTTTGTCTGATTTATATTTATCAAAAGCGTATCCGCCAGCGCTTGCTCCTTCTGCAATCATTTGTGCGCAAAGTTCAGCATCTAAGCCAGCAATACCAGCACCATGCAAAATAGAAACAACTTTTTTCTCGTTCTTTCCACAAGCTTTTACTACTTTTTCTGTTAATGTTCTAATTTTAGGGTATGTAAAATCTGCTTGTTTCCCTAAGCCAACGACAAAAATTTTCTTACCTGCACTTACAAGTGGTAATTGGTAAATTTCACCAAATTTACCTTCGAATTTTTCTTTTTTGATTACGTAATTTGAAATCACATTATCAAAAGCTTTATCTACAATGCCTGTCACACCACCTGGTTTTTTAACACCTTCAAACAGGTTTACAACAATAACATCTGCTTTTACATCAAGAATTGATTTTTTTACAACCTTAATTAACATACTATCTCCTTATTCATTAAAATTGTCATTAAATTTTTTTATCCAACCAAACATAACTGAAAGCTCGTATGGTTTTGGCAAATATAAATCAGCACCAGCGTTTAAAACTAATTCTTTATCGTGAATTGTTGTGGTGAAAATTATATTTGATTTTAAATTTTGTGTTTCAAACTTCAATTTTCGGCACACATCTAATCCTTGAAGCGTATCATTATTACCTGCATCAAGAATAATTATTGATGGATTAAATTCTTCGATTGCGTACTCAATATCAGAAAAAGCATTAACGACTTTTACATTGTAACCTTGAAGTCTAGCTGTTGCTTCAAGCAAAATTGACAAAGCTTCATCTGGTTCTGCAATCAAAATGTTTCTATTTAATTCTCTTTCCTCAACAGCATTATCAGCACCAATTTTAGGGCGCTCAACTACAAATGCTGAACCTGTTTTATATTTTGCAAGCTTATGGGTTGTAATTAAAGAGCTAACAACTTGTTTTAGGTCATTGTAGTTTTTATAAAGGTTTGAAATAACCCCAATACTTGTTGAAACTAAGTTAACTTTGTCTTCTGCTGAATCATCACCATGCATAAAAGTAAAACCACGTTTTGCGTCAGCTTCAGAATAGAATTTTGAAACAACTGTATCAAAAGCATAAACCAAATAATTAGCGATTTTTTCGGCTCTTTCGTTGCTTGTAATTACAACAAAATCTTCTTCGCCAAGTTGACCAATATAGTCATTAGAATCAAGTGAAGATTTTATAATTGCAGAGTATGTTTGCAATAATTTATCTGTCGCAAGTTCACCATAGATTTCTTTATAAAACTCTAAATTATCAATATCAATAAGCATAATTGCCCATTCTGATTGATTATTTAGCACTCTTTTTATCATTTTGTATGAAATTTTAGAGTTAAAAAGCATTGTTTTTTCTGAAAAAGAGTTTTCAAAATTACGCCTTAAATGCGCTAATACTCTAGCCTTAAATTCTTCACTATTAATTGGTTCACTTAAAAAGTCATCAGCGCCAGCGTCTAAAATTTCAATTTTATCTTGAATATGGTTTGATTTTGATAATGCAACAACAGCTGGACGAGTGTTATAAGTTAAAACCCTAATTTGTTCTAATGCTTTTTTAATATCAAAATCCAAACTATCAGAAATTAATATTAAATCAGGCTCGAAAGAATTCATAAAGATAAGCGCTTGCGCAAAATCAGAAGCAACAAAAACAGTAATATCACTATTTTCTAGGATTTTTTTATATTTAGTTGATTGCTCTTTTCTTTTATCAATTATTAAAACAACTTTAACTAACATATCGCTTTTTTTCCGTCATCTTCTGGGGTTGCAGATTTAAAAATCACTTTAAATTCACTACCTTTTTCACTGCTTTCAACACAAATTTCGCCATTCATTTTTTCAACAAGAGTCTTTGTAATG
>JAZNJP010000197.1:0-2709 GCA_045578125.1 Candidatus Gastranaerophilales bacterium
AAAAAAAATTGGATTTGCCAGTTTTTTCTCTTTTGCCATTATCGCAGGATATGGTATTAAAGATAGCAAATCAAAATGAAGTTGATGGCGGAGATTTTATTCAAAAACGTGCGAGAACTTTGTTGGATATAGGGGGATGATTTTGCTATGCCGGAGAGATTAACAATTATGGAAGATCTTTTACCTCATCATGAATTACCTGAAAGATATTTTATTGCAAGAGAACATGTCGACAAAGTACTTGTACACTCAGACGAGTTTTATTATAGATTCTTTTCAGAAGAGTTGCTTGATCATAATGGTTTTTTCATAAAAAACAATTGTAATTCAAATCTCAAAAATGTTCCCGATATCTTGAGGTTACCCCATGGCGCTATTATAGTAGCGGAAGGAGGGATGGGGAAAACTTTTTTAATGGAGGCCATTGACAAATGTTTGGGAACAGAAAATGTCGAGTTTATTCAATTACCTCTTTACCAAATGCTCTCCCCCGAGTTATTTCAGAAATTATCTTTAATTCCTGATACTAAAAAATATATTTTCATTGACAGCCTTGATGAAGCTCGAGATTTAATTTTACCGCTTTTTACTAAATTATCTCAATTAATTATTAACAAAAAAATTATTATTGCAACAAGAAATATTAAGCCGATAGAAGTTCTTGAAAAAAAATTGGATTTGCCAGTTTTTTCTCTTTTGCCATTATCGCAGGATATGGTATTAAAGATAGCAAATCAAAATGGAGTTGATGGCGGAGATTTTATACAAAAAGTAATCAACATCGGCTTATCTCCTGTTTGCGCCAAGCCTCTCGGTTGTAAACTACTCCTTGAAGCTTATAAAAAAAACGGTCTGGTTCAAGTAAGTTATCAAACTCTATGGGAACATTCCATTCGGCAACTTTGTGCTGAAAATGCATCTGAAACAAGAACACTTGTTGCTGGGAATAAGGTTGTTCCGGCAGAAAATTTTTTCGACTGTGCAATAAAAATTGCATTGGTTTTGAAATTATCAAATAAATATATTGTCAGAAGAATAACAGATACAGCAACATGTATTGATGATGCTAATATCGATTTTTCACAATTTTTTGATACAGACGAAGACATTGAAACATTCAATTCCCTGCTATTACATGGAATATTTTTGCCAATAGACACAGACCATTTCCGTTTTTCACATATTTATTATACAGACTATTTGTGTGCTGTTGGTTTTATAAAATATATAGCTCATACGCATTGGGAGAGAATTTTAATTTCGCCAGATAAAGTTTCTGTTTATCCTCAATGGGAGGGAGTTGCTTCGTGGCTAGCGTTTTTTGATGAAAACTGGCGAAATATTGTTTTATCAAAGCAACCGGAATTATTATTGTCTTTCGAAGAAATAATTAAGGTTATTGGACCACAAGAATTGTGCGCTGCCATTATACAAAGAGCGGCGGAAATGGATTATTGGTCTATCCACAATATGGCTTTGATAAATAATTTTTCGAAGCTAAAATCCCCTGATATCATTCCATTTCTCAAAGATGTATTGACAAAAGATTATTCCGAAGAACAAAAAGAAGTCGCTATTAATATTGTCAGAGAATGCAAAATACAAGAATTGAATGATATTCTTGTAGAAGTTTTTTGTAATCCGAATGAAGATTTATCCGTTCGCCAAAGAATTGGTTATGCCCTAAAAGAACTTGGTTCAGCCCCTGACAAGTTGGCGTGTAAAAAAATCTTATCTCACGAACAATGTGATATTAATCTTAAAACATGTGCGTTCCAGATGACATGGCCCGATATGATTTCAATGTTAGAGATAGGTCCTCATCTGATTACTACAGAACGCCATTCCATTGATAATTATCATATGTGGCTCCATCAAGAATTCCCCCAAAGTTTATTGGCGATATCAGAACCTCAAGCATTGGAAGCGTTAAAATGGGCTGTTGAAAATGTCCATCCTATTTCTCCCGGGGAATGTTCTATTGTTAATTTAAAACAACAAATTTTTACATTATGTTGGATAAAGTTTTTTGGAGATAAAAGTCTTTCATTACTGGCAGATGGCATTATTGCATTTAGTGATATTTTGTCATTCCCATTTTCCGATGATTCAATTCATGGCACTCCTGCCGAACTTTGTTATTCAAGAGAGCTTTTTGCTGCGGATCAAAAGAAAAGGAGAAAGCTTGCCGAATATATTGTTACCATGAATAAAACAACAGGGGATGAACTGGCAGGATATCATTTTTCTGTTTTAGGCATAAATGATTTAGATTTTGTTTTTTCTCAAATTCATAGTTCTGCATTGGCAGTACAAAAAAGAAAATGGTGCGTGTGTTTGAGAAATCTCCAATATAAAATTCCTCTTCCAGAGTATAGCAGCCAATGGAACAATGCATATGAAATATATCCGGAAATATTAGAAGAAACTGCAGATGAGATAATTAAAAGGCGAGATTTTTATAATCAAGAAAACCTGTTAAAAGAAATCGCACATAAAGAAGAGGTTGCAGAAAAACAGCGACATAAACAAGAAGCATATCACAGAAACATTTGTGTTATAAAAGAAAAATTGGAACAAAATAAGGCGCATTTATGTTTTGCCAGTATTATAAATTTTTTCCAATATGAAACAGATTTTGATTTAATTGATTACCGGAAATCCAAGGTGTGGAAAGAATTCTCATCCGAAGAACAAAAGATGCTTGCC
>JAZNJP010000198.1:0-3954 GCA_045578125.1 Candidatus Gastranaerophilales bacterium
ATCACTTGAGAAGGATACACGCCTAATTTTTCATAGACTTTTTCTTTATCATATTCAATGATTTCACCTTTAGATGGAATTAAAACCTTAATATAGCCTTCATCATCAATAAGTTGAAAAGAATCTTTATCACCTGTTAGAATATAAGTTTTATGCCCCAAGGCTTTGGCACGAGTTGCAAGAGTACCAATTAAATCGTCACCCTCAAAACCTTCTTTAGTATAAATTGGAATATTTAGCGCCTTCAAACCATCCATTATAAGCCCAAGTTGAGGGCGAAGATCATCTGGCATAGTGAGTCTATTCGCTTTATATTCTGGATATTTTTCAAGCCTAAAAGTTTGTTTCGACACGTCAAATGCCACTGCTATGCAATCGGGTTTATCTTTGCTCATTTTACCTTTGAGCATATCAAAAATTGTCTTAAAAAAACCAAAAACAGCCCAAGTTGGAACATGTTCTGTTGTTTGCATAGAAGTTCGCTCAAGCGCGAAAAACATTCTAAAAGCAAGTGCATGCCCATCAATTAAAACTAAATTCTTCCCCAATTTATCACCTATTTTTTATTGAAAGTATATTTTAAGCCTGAATATGAAACAACAATTGGATAAAGTTCCATATCTTCAACAAATAAATAATAGTATTCTTTAGCGTGCGCTTGAACTTGCGAGATGTTGCGCAAAGTGTGAGATTCAATGCCACTAACTACCGAAGCAATTTGCTTTAGCGTAATTTCTGCTTCATTGTTTTCCGCCATTGCAAGTTGGTAGTTATCGTTTTGGTAATGATTAGCAATGTTTGCAACAGAATTCAAAGTTGGCGCAAGCCCTTGAGAAGCAGCAAGTAAAGCGTTTTCTTTATCTTGATAAGAAGAAATGTATTCACTAGTCTTCACATATCTTGCAGGCCTATCGCCAGTTTTTATTGAAATATCCCTAATGTCAACATTATATGGATATTCGCCATTATTTTGAATACAGAGATATACAACAAAAATATCTGGAATAGATGTTGTCGTAATGCCCACTTTAACAGCCACATCAGAATTTAATTGCTTTTTATATGCTTTAAAGTAAAAAGACTCATTTGTTGTGACATTAAATTGATTTTCTTTATTGAAATCCTCGCCCGAATATTGCAAAGCAGAGCACCCGCATAGCGCGAGTGCTCCGAAACAAATTACAATATTTTTAAGCCAATTGAGCTTTTTCTTCATCAGTTACCCCTTTGATTGTAAGATTAACTCTGCCCTTTTCGTCAATCTTCACAACTTTGACAATAACTTCATCTCCAACTGAAAGTTTTGATTCAACAGTTTCAATTCTTTCTTGTGAAATTTGAGAAATGTGAACCATACCATCTTTACCAGGAGCAAGTTCAACGAAAGCGCCAATTGGAATGATTCTAACAACTTTGCCTTTTCTAATCATTCCAACTTCAGCTCTAAATGTGAGCGCTTCAATCATACTTTTAGCAATGTTAGCGCCTTCTGCATCGTTAGATGTGATTGTAACTCTGCCTTCATCGTTGATATCAATTTCAGCGCCTGAAGCTTCAATAATGCTTCTAATCATTTTGCCGCCAGGTCCAATAACTGTTCCGATATCTTCAGTTGGAACTTGCATTGTATAAAGTCTTGGAGCATTAGGGCTCAAGTCGTCATTTGGTTTAGAAATAACTTCAGCCATTTTGCCCATAATATGAAGTCTGCCGTCTTTTGCTTGAGCAAGGGCTCTTCTTAAAGTTTCAAATGAAATGCCTTTAATTTTCATATCCATTTGAAGAGCAGTAATTCCTTCAGAGTTACCTGTAACTTTGAAGTCCATATCGCCTAAGAAGTCTTCAATACCTTGAATATCGGTTAATACAACATCTGTTTCACCTTCTTTAATAAGACCCATTGCAACGCCACCAATCATACATTTAACAGGAACACCTGCTTGCATAAGCGCCATTGAAGTTGCACAAGTTGAACCCATTGAAGTTGAACCATTTGATTCAAGAACATCAGATGTTACTCTGATTGCATATGGGAATTCTTCTTCTGAAGGTAGAGCTGGCAAATTAGCACGTTCTGCTAAGTTACCGTGTCCAACTTCTCTTCTTCCTGGTCCTCTAAGTGGTTTTACTTCGCCAACAGAGAAACCTGGGAAAATGTATTTGTGCATAAATCTTTTTCTAACAACTGGGTCAACGCCATCAAGCTCTTGAACCATATTTGGACCTGCAAGAGTCGCAACAGAAAGAATTTGAGTTTGACCTCTTGTAAATACTGCACTACCGTGGGCAAGAGGAATAACACCTGCTTCGCACCAAATTGGACGAACTTCGGTTGTTTCTCTGCCGTCTGCACGTTTTCCTTCGTTTACAATCATTGCACGCATAACTTTTTTCTCTAATGCTTTAAATTCTTCAGAGATAAAGTCAATTCCTGTTTCTTCCATCATTTTGTTGATTTCGTGGTCTTCAGGAAGTTCAGCGATTTTTTCTTTAACAAGTTTTTTAGCTTCTTCGAGTTTTTCTTGTCTATATGCTCTATCGAAGTTGTGATAAGCATCAAACACCATATCGTATGCAACTTCTTTAATCATTCCAGCAAGTTCAGATGTATCATATGGATTTACAAAGTTTTCTCTTTCAACGCCACATTCGCGAGCAAAGTCAAGTTGAGCTGCACATTGTTTTTTGATTTCTTCATGTGCGAATTGAACTGCGTCCATAATTTCATCTTCAGTTACAAACTTACAACCAGCTTCAACCATAATAACGCTATCAGCTGTACCTGCAACAACTAAGTCCATAGTTGATTTTTCAACTTCTTGGTGAGTTGGGTTGATAACCATTTCGCCATCAATTTTACCAATTCTAACTGCGCCAACAGGTCCTTCAAATGGAGCGCCTGAAAGCATTAAGGCAGTTGATGCACCTAAAATTGAAAGTACATCTGGTTGATTTTTTTGGTCATATGAAAATAATTGTGAAACGATTTGAATATCATTTCTATATCCTTTTGGGAAAAGTGGTCTGATTGGTCTATCAATTAATCTTGAAACAAGAATTGCTTTTTCACTTGCTTTGCCTTCAGTTCTTGTGAAACCACCAGGGATTCTGCCGATTGCAGACATTCTTTCTTCGTAATCAATTAATAATGGGAAGAAATCAATCCCTACACGAGGTTCTTTGCTAACTGCGCAGTGAACAAAAACCATTGTGTCTTCACATTTAACAGTTACGCTTGAAGTAGCAGATTTTGCATACTTTCCAGTTTCAATTTCAACAACTTTACCACCGATTGTGATTTGCATTTTTTTTGATTCAATCATTTTTTTCTCTTTCCTGAGGCGCTTGCCTCAAACTTTCTACACTTATGTTTGTACTCTTTAAGTATATAACAAAAATCGAATAAAGAGAAATGTTTTTTATTTAATTTTATTGAAAAATACAAACAATGTTGGAGCTAGAATTATCGTCCCAAGGGTTGAGGTTAAAAGCCCAAAAATAATTGCAATTGCCATTGAAGAAAACATAGCGTCGCGCCCAATCCAAAGTGGCAACATTCCGGCAATTGTTGTAGCAACCGTAAGACTTATCGGGCGAATTCTATCTTTTGTTTTAAAAATAACATCACGAAGCGTAATATGTTCTTTATTTTTAAAACTCCTATTAAAGTAATCAAGAAGAACAACAGAATTATTTGTTGCCATACCAACAAGAGAAATGCAACCCAAAAATGTCATAAAGCCAAAGTAAGAACGGGTTATAAATAAGCCAAAATTAGCACCAGACAAAGCAAACAGAGCAACAAGGGCAATAATTAACGTGTCCTTAAGAGAGGAAAAATAACCAATCAAAAGAAGCAGAATAAACCCAAAAGCAACAGGTAGCTCATCTGTCACAGACTTCATTCCTTTTTTAGAATTTTCATTAATTCCGCCCACTTCCCAAAAATATCCC
>JAZNJP010000199.1:0-4764 GCA_045578125.1 Candidatus Gastranaerophilales bacterium
TAGTGGCACATGTTGAGACGGCGAAAGGTAATTATTATTTAATATCAACTTTTGTTGAGGGTGCGCCCGCTAGTTATCCAAAAAATCCCTGGAATCAAAATTCATTTGACGGGCTTTTTGAAACACTTTTTGCACTCGATAAAGCAGGGATATACCATAATGACATTAATGAAGCAAATTGCCTGATTGATGACCACCATAGGGCGAAGACAATTGACTATCAATTTGCACAAAGATTTAATGTTGTAGATGCTGATAATGCTCGCAAGTTCAAGACAAACAGAGCAATGATGCCGTCTAATGCTCAAATGTTCGAAATGGCTAGTTTGCCTTGGTATATTAAGGCAATGAGCGAAAGTGCTTCAAAAAAAGAGATAAGAAATCTTTTCAAAGTATATTTAGAATCAAAAGCACAGTATGCAAAACAAAGAGCTATATATTTGCAAAAAGACCCTAATGCCAAAAAAATGGCGGAATACGAGCTTTTGCAAGCTAAATTTTTCGAAAATCCAACAAATGAAATGATTGATTTGCAAGCAAAAAAATTGCAACTATTATATAGTTTCAGAAAAAGTTTTTCTGTGACCGATGCAAATAATAACCATGACAAAAATATCGGTTCTGCAATCCAGAGCTACATTTATGCTCTTGCAGCGGCAAAGGATATGGAAAATTATGCAAATTATTTGGCGCGTGAATCAGAAGACGAACCGCTTTTGAAAACTTTTTACGAATATGAAGCAAATTATGCTCGTTTTTGGTTTGATATCTTAGAAGACGACCTTGGATTAAGAGAAGACTTCGGTGTATACCCTTGGATTGAAAGAAATGTTCAATTAAATCCTAAACATAAACGTGAGTGCGTAACTCAATATGACGAGGAAGGCTGTTGGTCATATTGGAAAGATGTTGGAGTGCCGCCTGAAGAAGATTTGAGTAAAAATTTTGAAGCAGCAGAGCATATCCCGCCTGAAACAATTGATGATATTGCTGGGTTGATAATTGAAGAAAATGCAAAAGAGTTTAGGCATTCTTTTAACACTGCAGAAGAAAGTGAGCTTAAATATTTGAGCGAAAATCTTAAAAAGCAGCTTGCAAAAGATGATGATTCAATAAGGCCAAATGCAATTAATAATGATATCATTGCTTATTTAATTCAAAAACAAAAATATATGGGTGCTTCAAAAGATGTTATAGCACATGTTGAAGAAAAAGGCTTTAACGCTCTTATTCCGTGCGCTGTGATAGCACAATATCAAAAAAATATTGCAGAGAAAACTCTAAACAATTTAACGGAAAATTTTGATTTGGGCGAAACCTTTGTTGCTAAACAAAAAGAAATTCTGCAAGGGAATTTTAATTTAGATATTTTAAGAAAATCAGCAAAAATGCTTATTGGGTATATCACAAAAACCGCAGGTGAAGAAGTGCTTGAAAGTAAAAAGTTTCTAAGGTTTGTGTAAAATATAAACAAATTTTAGAATTTCTTTAAATCCGCTGTTTCAAAATCTAATTTTTTAACCCCAATTCTTGAAAATTCTACGTGGTACTCGCTTGGCGTGCCTTGGGGGGTTTTAATTACATCTTTAATTGTTCCAATTCCAAATTGACTATGAAAAACCCTTGTGTTGACTGCAAGTGGGGTTTTTGTAATTGGACGAACCGCAGGGCGAGCCTGAGCTTGCTCTTTGCACTTTCTAATTAAATCGCTAACGGAAACTTGAGATTCTTGGGCTTTTTGTGGTTGTGCAGAAGATGTGTTTGCGGTTGATTGTGATTTTTTAACAACTTTAACTTTAGATTCTGTGCGCACAACGCTTGTTGTTTTGCTTTGTGCTTTTACCCTTGCAATGCTGCTTAAAAGCGAAGTGCCACCAGTGCTTGAGGCGCTTGTTGAAGAGGCAAAACTGCCATTTGTTGGTTTTGAATTATTTGAGAAGTTTTTATATCCTGAATTTTGTTTTGGATATCCATTTCTTGTTTCATAAACCTTTTTAATTCCAGAACGTTCATCAATTCCAGCAGTTTGCCCTTCGGACACAACTTTATCTAAAAGTTCCGCAGGAATTTCTGCAATAAACCTTGAAGGAGGGAACATTTTCATCTCGCCCCAAATGTATCTTTGACGAGCGGAAACAAGATATAATTTTTCTTTTGCCCTTGTAATTCCTACATACATCAATCTTCTTTCCTCTTCGAGTTCACCTTTGTTTGAAGTGTAAGAAAGAGCACGAGAATGAGGGAAAATGCCTTCCTCAAGCCCAATTAAAAAGACTGTTGGAAACTCTAGGCCTTTTGCAGAGTGAAGGGTCATAAGTGTAACAGATTTATCACCTTCAACCATTGTATCAATGTCTGAAACAAGAGCTACTTGAGTTAAGAAAGTGCCAAGCATATTAGTGCCTTCTTCAAGTTCGAGATTAAACTCATCTTGCTCAAATTCACGAGCAACATTTATAAACTCTTGCAAGTTTTCAATTCTTGATTCCGCTTCAACTGAATCTTCTGCTCTGAGTTCTTTTAAGTAACCCGAATCCTCTAAAGTTTTTACAACAATTTCACTTAGTGGAGTTGTGTTTTGGATAAGGCTTAAATTATGGATTAAATCTGCAAAGCTTCTTAAGTTTAATTTGCAAGACGAGTTGAAATTATCATATTCTTCAATTTTTTCAATAACTTCAAAAAGCGAAATATCTTCTTCGTCTGCAATTTCTGCAAGCTTTTTAAGAGTTGTTTCACCAATTGAACGTTTTGGGACATTGATTACTCTTCTTAAACTTTGAGAATCGTTTTTGTTGTAGATAAGTTTCAAATACGCAAGAATATCTTTGATTTCTTTTCTTTCATAGAACTTTAAACCGCCAACAACTTTATACGGAATTGATGAGTGCATAAGAGCTTCTTCAATTCCTCTTGATTGAGCGTTTGTTCTATATAAAATTGCAACATCTTCAAGATTATAATTTTCAGACATCAAGTTTTTAATATTTGAAGCAACATATTTTGCTTCTTCAATGTCAGACGATGCTTCATAAATTGAGATTTTTTCACCATCACCTTTGGTTGAATATAAAACCTTATCAATTCTTTCATCATTATTTTCAATAACACAGTTTGCGGCTTTCAAAATTGTTCCTGTTGAGCGGTAATTTTGCTCAAGTTTGATTAACTTTGAGCCTGCATAATCTTTTTGAAAACCTAGAATAATTTTAAAATCTGCACCACGCCAAGAATAAATTGATTGGTCAACATCTCCTACAACAAATAAGCTTGTGTCAGGAAGTTCGACTTTGTCATCACTAAAGAGCATTCTGATAAGTTTATATTGCGCTTGGTTTGTATCTTGAAACTCGTCTGCAAGAATATGCTTAAAACGTTTTTTATAAATGTTTCTCACTTCTTCATTTGTTTCAAGCAAATTAACACAAAGAAGAAGCATGTCGTCAAAATCTATGGCATTATTTAAAGAAAGTTGTTTTTCATATTCCAAATAAACTTCTGCAATTTGGCGGGATTTATGATCTCTCGCAAATTGAGCATAGGTTGAGGCTGTTTGCATTTTGTTTTTAGCATTTGAGATGATTGTTTTAATGAGTTTTACATCATAGATTTTATCGTCTAAATTGAACTTTTTAACTGCATTTTTAATGACTGTTTTGGTGTCAGAGTCATCATAGATTACGTAGTTATTATCCCAATGTCTGCCATCTTTGGTTTTATATTCTGTTAAATGTTTTCTTAAAATTCTTCCGCAAATGTTGTGGAATGTGCCAACCCACATACGCTTTACAACACCTTCGCCAAGGTAATTTGCAAGACGCTCTTGCATTTCTTTTGAGGCTTTGTTTGTAAATGTTACGGCTAAAATTTCATTAGGGTTAACGCCTGATTTTACAAGATGAGCAATTCTTGTGGTTAAAACTTTTGTTTTACCACTTCCTGCGCCTGCAAGTGTTAAAATCGCACCATTCACTGAATTAACCGCTTCAAGCTGTTTTTCGTTCAAACCTTCCAAATAGCCCATGTCCATAATTCAATTATTAACCAAATAAAAAACAATGCAATAATATTAAGTTTAATCTCAAAACTTAGACAAATTTCAAAAAATATGTTATATTAAAGCTTGCAGATTTTAGTTAAAGGAAAAATATGACGGACTCAAGCGATAAAATTTCTATTAATGTTCCAATTGATGATGACTTAGACAAAGTCCCAGAAGATGGGGGCGATGAGATTGATGTTTTAGCCCAAGAACTTGCTACAATCAGACAAAGTGCAAAAAAAATTGCAATCATTGGTAGCCGTAATTTAACAATTACACACCAACAAATTATCGAAATGCTTTCAACTACTCTTGTTAAAGCTGGAAATACAATTGTAACTTCTGGCGGTTCACAAGGCACAAACGCAGCTGCTATTCGTGGCGCAATGAAAGCTAATCCTGACAAGCTCACAATTATTCTTCCTCAAACTATAGGCCAACAACCATCAGACGTCCAAGATCAATTAATTGGTGTTAAAAATATTGTTGAACACCCAGACCGTTCCATGATGACTCTTGCAGACGCATCTCGAATTTGCAACCGAGAAATTGTTGATGATTGCCAGCAACTTATTTGTTTCCTCTCGCACGATTCAAACACTTTACATAAAGCAGTTGAATATGCTCAAGAGAGCCACAAAATTATCACGGTGTTCTATTTAGATTAGTTTAAAAAAATCCTTGTTTAGGTGCATTTTATCTCATCTTTGGTGAGAAAAAAT
>JAZNJP010000200.1:0-6016 GCA_045578125.1 Candidatus Gastranaerophilales bacterium
AGCAAAAACAGTAACAGAAACTGTTGACGGCAAAGAAGTTGTAAAAACATATGTTGGCACGGTTCAAAATTTAAATCTTGAAAATGTGAATATTACAACAACAATTGATGAGGATACAGGTGCAACCGTTGACGCGAGCGCAATTGCAAACAGTACAAAAGGTGCAATATTTAATAATATTAAAATAACGGGTAATATCGATGGTGCAGGCTGTGCTGGCATAGGTTTTGTTGCAGGTAAGAGCACAAGCTCTGAATACAATAATATCTCAATTGATGGCACAATCACAAATGCTGTGAGTGCTGGACTTGTTGCAGGTCAAGCAACAGAAACCAACAAGTTCACAAACATCACACTTGCAGGCAGTGTAACAGGCAGTCAGCAACTTGGTGGTGTTGTTGGTAATGCTGGAAAAGTTACCATAGAAAACGTTAAATCAAGTGCAAACGTTACGGGCACATACCAAGCAGGCTATGATTATATGAGCGTCGGCGGTATTGTCGGAATTTCAAGTCAATCTGACGAAACAACTATTCAAAACTGCGAAGTTTCAGGAAACGTGTCAGGCTCATCAGGTGTTGGCGGTATTGCTGGTAACTTCAAGGGGTCAATTAATAATTGTACTGTCCTTGGAAATATCTCAGGTTTCAACAGCGTTGGCGGTATCGCAGGTGGTATAAACGGTTCAATTACATACTCATATACGACAGGAAATGTAGTAGGCAATATGGCTGTTGGTGGTATTGCAGGCTTTGCTACTGCTGATATTTCAAACACATTTGCAACAGGTGTTGTAACAGGTAATAGTTGCATAGGTGGTTTAGCGGGCTCTTATAACGGCGCACTACTTTCAAACAGCTACTTCTCAGGAACAGCGACTACCGAAAATTCAAACGCACAATTTATTGGTGCGCTTGTAGGTCAGACATCGAATGCTAACATGGAGATTACAAATTGTGCGTTCCGCGACCAAAGCACAAACAATAGTGCAACTGCTGTTCAAAATACTTGCGGTATTGGCACAGGTACTGATGCAGTTCAACATAATTACTTGGCTGCAAACTTCATGAAATCTGCTGATTGGTTCAATAATAAAGAAAACTTGAAGTCTATTCTTGACCCAGAAGATAAAAATACTTGGAACTTTAACACAATTCAAAACGCAGACCACACAAGCAAATATGACGAACTTGTGGGTGTAAATTTAATCACCGAAGCGCAAGCTATTGCTGACGGATTTATTGTTGTTAGAACTGCGGATGAGCTTATTAACCTTGTAAAACAATTAGAAAAAGACGCTTTGTTGAATAACCAAACAACAATTGAAGCAAAAATTATGCTATTCGGCGATATTGATCTTTCGGGTAGAACATTCAACACCATTGGTGGTTTATGTGAAACAACTGATACAAATGGTGATATTGTGTCGGGCAATCTTACATACTCAGGCGTGCTTGATGGTAATGGCTTTACAATTTCTAATTTGAGTGGCACGCAAGGCTTAGTTGAAACACTCACTGGCACAGTTCAAAACTTGAACTTGAAAGATGTGAATATTCAAGGCGAAAATGGAAATCTCGGCGCGGTTGCAGGCACAATTAACGGCGGCAAAGTTTCAAATGTGACTGTTATGGGCTATATTAATGGTGGTCAAACCGCAAATGCTGGTGCTATTGCGGGCGCTATGACAAGTGGCGAAATTACAAATTGCACATATCAATTTGGCGTTAAACTTAAAGATGGTGCAACTGATGATACAAAAGCTGAAAACTGGGAAGCAACAGGCTCAATTAATGGTGAAAGTGCTGGTGGTATTGTTGGCACAATGTCAGGTGGCGCAATAGTTGGCGCTCAAGTTAAAGCAGGAACTGTAAATATTGAAGGCAAAGCTATTGAATGTATTGGCTCAATAGAAGGCGAAATTTTCGCTGGTGGTGTCACGGCTACAATGACAGGCGGTAAAATCGTTGGTTCTAGCGTTAATGCTAATATCAAAGCAGAAGATTACATAGGTGGTATTGTTGGCGAAGCAAAAACCGAGAGTGGTAAACAAATAACAATTATCGGCTGTTCAAGTAAAGGAAGTGTAACATCTGGACAGGCTACTGGTGGTATTGCAGGTTCAATTTCTGGCACAAGAACAGTTGATGAAAACGGAAATTATAATTACAGCATAACAATTTCTGATTGCTTCTCAACAGCTGATATCCAAGGTTCAAATGCAGGTGGCTTTGTTGGTTCTGTTTCTGGCGCGTTAATTGAAAATTCTTATGCATTGGGCACAGCAGAGGGTTCAACAAGTGCAGGTGGTTTCGCAGGTTTTGTTGGAAATGGCACAACAATTAGAAACTCTTACGCAGCAGGTGATATTTCAGGCGACAGCGCAGATGGCGGATATGGTGGCTTTGTGGGCTGTATTTTAAGCGATTCAGCTGAAAATGTGGTGAATATTTATAATGTATTCACAACAAGCCAAGTAAAAGCAACTGCCGGCATTCGTGGTGCATTCATTGGAAATATTGAAACTGGTTCTTATGTATCCTTCAATACGCCTGAAAACATTGCTGCAGAAAATGCTGCAAATTACGCTTATGCAATTCAGCAAAATACTCTTGGCGATACAAGTGGCTTAGGCATTAAAATTGGTTCAGATGGTGCTGTTGTATACTTTGTTGGCGGCGAAAAACCATATAACAGCAACGTGCTTGGTGATGGTTCAAGAGACGCAAGCTGGTTCCAAGATGTGAATAACTTGAATGGAATTTTAAATGGTACAGGCAAAGTTGACTCTGAAGGCAAACAAATAATTCTTGAGGGTGATGACGCTCATTGGACATTTGGATATGAAATTTTTGATAGCACAACTGGTGAAAATAAAACATTAACACTTCAAAATCCAGTTCTAACAGGCAATGTTTCTGGAAGCGCAAGTTTGACACCTGCTGAAAAAGTGACTGTTGAAGAAGCTTTGGGCGAAAGCAAAACATTCAGTACTCAATTTAGTGCACAAATTTTACCTGATGGCGAGCCAGAAAAAGACATTTCATTTGATACAAGCTTCTCGTTAAAAGTTAATGTTGATGTAAATGTTGATTTAGATGGCGATGGCGTAAGTGATATCGTTAAACAAGGTATATTTGGTGAAGATATTACACTTGATGTAGTTTCAGGTGAAAGTATCGATGCAATTAAAGCCGAAAACCTTGCAATTTTGGAAGATTTGAGAAATGCAATTCTTGGAAAACAATCATATATTGATGATAAACAGGAAGAATTAGCGAAAAAACAAGATAGATTAATCCAACTTCTAACTGGCTCAACTGGCACAAACACAACTGGAACTTCAAGTAGTGGCGCGTTGAGGCAAACATATAGCACCGCGAACATTAACAAGCAAGAATTCAACAGTGCGGTTTCTGACCTTGTTCAAGCGTTGATGGAAGTAATTCAGGGTTCATTGCTATCAAGCGGTGGTGGAAGTTCTGACTTCTATAACATAATGAACTTAATGGGCTTCCCAACAAACTTGCTTTCTGGTACAAGTTCAGGCTTGAGCAGTTCTTCTTGGAGTGGCGGTAGCGGGCTTTCTTCAAAGCAATAATGTAAAAGTTTTGTAACTATTTTTTAAAACAAGGCAATTTCTTCTGGCGTATTTTGTTTATTAATATGTAAGGAAGGATAGAATTATGTATAGTGAATGCTTTGTGAATTACGTGTTAAAACAAAACTTATTGCAAGAAGAGAAGAAAGTTAAACAATATTCTTATAAGAAGAATTTGTTCGCACAAAACCCATTTGCTTATCTTTGCGCTAAAATGTTAGAAGGTAACAAATATGCGCATGCAGTGGTTTTAAGTGGTAAATAAGAAAGACTTAAGATTAAGAAACAAGAAAATAAGACACGAACTTTTTTTGAAAGGCCTAATTCAAGATATTTCAAAAAGTATTGTGCGCAAAATTGAAGCCTCTGATTCCTTCAGGCAAGCAAAGCATATTATGCTTTTCCACCCGAAAGAAGAAGAGGTTAATTTGCTTGCGCTTATGCGATATAGAGATAAGATTTTTTATTTGCCAAGAATTAAAGAAGGCGAACTTGAGGTTTGTAAATTTGCGTCTGAAGATGAGTTAAAAATGTGTAAATTCGGGGTTATGGAACCAGTATGTAAAGCATTAGATGACCTAAGTTTGCTTGATGTGATTTATGTTCCAGCACTTGGGGTTGATAAATATAGAAACAGGCTTGGTTATGGCGGTGGGTTTTATGATAAACTTTTGGCGAAAGAGAATATTAACGCTGAGAAAATCATTGTTATTCCTCACGCTTTAATGTCAGAAGATGAAATTGAACATGAGAGCTTTGATATAGTTTGCGATAGCGTTATTTTTGAAGATTAATTTTGGTGTAAAGAATTATTAAAATAGTATATAAAACGGTTTGTTTTGATAAATTCTTATTGCTACAATCGTAAAAAGAGGTGCAATATGTTAGTGAGAGAAATTCAGCCAGTTAGACTTGGCTTAAACCAATTTAAAATAAATTCGAAGCCCGCAAATTATAAATTTGCATTACAGCCACTCAAAAGAGATACTGTTTCATTTACTGGATTTTACGAAGAAGCTCCAAGAAGAACTAGGACAAATTACAGGGCATATGATAGAGATACTGGTTATATGGTTGACCTTGTAATGCACCCAAGCATTGATTTTAGGAAATACGGGACAGATGACAAAATGTTTCCTGGAATGATTGCAAGAAATTCCTATGGTTCGTATGGTAATTTTTATAATGTTTATATGAAAAACTCAGATTTTTCAAATTCAAGTTTTGTTGGAACAAATTTTAACCATGCGAAAATTCATAATAGCAATTTATCTGGCTGTGATATGTCGAATGCGAATGCAAGATATGCAAAATTCGCGTATTCGAATTTTGAAGACACGCTTTGCAGAAATACTGATTTTCTTTTTTCAAATTTGCAAGGTGCAAATTTTAACAGAGCCAATCTTCAAAAGGCTAATTTAGCGATTGCAAATATTATTGGTGCTGATTTTAGTGGTGCTAAAAATCTTCCAAATGTTGCTGCTGGTGCAATATACAACAAAGATACAAAGTTCCCAGCAGGATATTCGCCTGAGCAAGCGTATATGTTGGAATTTAAATCTGGTGCTAATTTGGCAAAAGCTTATTTGAATGCATTGCGTTTAAAATCTTCGGACGAGCTTGGTTTTGATGAATATAGAGATTTGAACCTTGAAAATTCAATTTTGAACAAGTCTCGTTTTGAGCAATTAGATATGCAAAATTCCGTTTTTGATGGTAGCGAAATGGAAAAAGCAGTTTTTGATTTTTGTATTTTAAATAATACCTCATTTAAAAATGCAAATTTAGAACGTGCTTGTTTTAAAAATTCAGATTTGCAAAATGCTAAATTCTGCGGTCCGAATACAAATCTTCAATATGCAAATTTTATTGGCGCTAATTTATCTGGAACAGATATTGCTGAATTGGCCCCTGGGCAGTTAGAAAACGCCCTTTTCTCGCCTTCGACAACTCTACCTGAAGATATGACAGTTGAAGATGCTAAAAGGTTGGGAATGGTTTATGTTGTCGAAGAAGTAGATTTTTCTGAGTACAATTTGTATGGAATAAATTTCAAAAACTTTAAGTTTTCACAATACGGCATAAATGATTTCACAAAAGCAAATTTTGAGAGAGCAAATCTTCACCAAACAAGTTTTGACGGAGCTATTCTCGAAGGTTGTAATTTTGACAAAGCAAGTTTGAAATATTCTTCTCTTAAAAATGCGAATTGCAAAGGAGCAAGTTTTGTGGGAACAAGCATGTTAGAAGCGGATATTGAAGGGGCTGATTTTACCTGCGCTGATTTATGCGGAGCAAATTTAAAGGGTGTCAAATTAAATGAAAAAACAATCTTTACACAAGCAAAATATGACGAAAATACCCTTTTCCCAGATGGTTTTTCACCTGCAAAACATGGTATGACGCTCACTCCTA
>JAZNJP010000201.1:0-4241 GCA_045578125.1 Candidatus Gastranaerophilales bacterium
TGGGTAACAACCCAATGGTAGGTGCAACAGTTGCTGTTGCAGTTGCGATTTCAAAAGCAGTTTAATTTTTGAAATTATATCAAATTGAGAGTTCTTAATTGGGCTCTCAATTTTTTATCTTATTTTGCTTGCAATAGCGTGCAAAATTCCATATAATTTTCATAAATAGGAGAAACAAAAATGGCGCAAAATCCACTTTTGAAGGATGAGCTTTTTGAATATTTAGACGGACTTAATGATGGAAAAATTTCGTATGAAAAATCAATCAAAAACGTTTTTTCATTGCTTATCTCGATGTTTATTGTTTATTGTTATGTTTGCTACTATGGCTTTGATGGTTTTGCAGATAGATTTGGTTTTATTTCAACCGCATCTTTTGCGGTTGTGATTGCACTTATTTTTACTGCGCGCAGTTTCCCAAAATTTTCACTCCATATGGCGTTTCCATTTGCGCTATGTCTAGGTGTAGCACTAGCTGGTTTTTCTTTTATTTTTTGCAATAGAACTCTTGGCGTGTTGCCAGAGATGATTTTTGTAACAATTATATCCGCATTCTATGTTTTTCTTACTTATAAGCCTGATTTAGAAGATAGAAAAGCTAAGTTTGAGAATGTTAAAAATTCAGCTCTTCAGGTTACCGTTATTTACTATGTTTTAGCTCTTATTGGGCTTGTTTTAAAACTTGGTTATTCTGGGCTTATGATTAAAGGAATTTTTGGCTTTGTTTTTGCGCCTGTTTTCGCATACTTGGCGGTATTTTCTTTTATTTGTGATTTGGATATGGCTGAAAAATGTGCGGCGGAAGAAATCCCAAAACATTTTGAATGGTATATTACTTTCTCTCTTGTTTTTTCTATGCTTTGGCAAATTGCAAGAATAGGCGATGCTATAAAGTCTTTAAGCACCAAGAAAAAATAATTAATCTGCTTTTGAAATTGTCATTTCGCAATTTTTGCAGTCAAAGTTGAGTGCGAATTTTCTTCCTTCTTCGTCAAGCAAGAATAATTTTTCTTTAGATTTACACATATTGAGCGCATATTTTATGCAATGCTTTGTGCGCATAAGCTCTATTTTATCAAATTTTTTTGTGTGCTCAGGAGCAAATTCTTTAACGTTTGCTAAACATTCTTCATAGAAATTTTTAGCAGAGTTGTTCATAATATTTGCTCTGTAGTCAACTTCATCTTCAAAATATTCTGCGGGCTGAATTTCTTGTTGCACCCTCATTTTGTAGTTTTCGAGTCTTTTTTCTGTTAGTTTTTCAAGGAGGGTTCGTCTTATTTCATTTAATTTTGAAATTGGAATAAAAGGCAATTCGTCTTCAACTGATGCGCTTCGCACAAAATAAATTGTCTCTCCTGTTTTTTTCATTTGAGTTATGAAATTAGTTTTCATTTTTTCTTTATCTTTTGCGGCCTCAAGCCCTTCAAGGGGTAATTCAACTTTATTAAAGTTTTCATCAATCGCTGACACTATGCCATTTTTAAATTTAAAATCAACTAAAATTTTTCTTGCAGTTTTTGAATTTTTGAGTGTTTTTTCAAATTCATGGTCTTGGTTTCTATAAAGCGTGTCGCCAATTTTTATATTTGGCATTTTGTTTGGATAAACTTTTTTGCCCTCGACTTTATTTGCCAAAAAGCCTGCTAGTTCATTGTTTTCAAAGAAGCAAAGCCCGTCTCCTGCGCTTATTTTTGCGTTTATTTCAATGTAATTTTTCCCTTTGCCAATTACTTTTCCAAGTTTTTCTCCTAATGACTTTACTGAATTTAAGTTATAGCATTCACTTCTGCCATCTAGAAAATACTCGGTAAAACTTCTATTAAAGCTTTTGTCTGGATTTGGTTCAAAATCTGCAACAATTATGCCTGATGATGATTTTTTGCTAATTCTGTCAAGCAATTTTCTGTAATGCAAAACAACATTTCGTACATAATTGGCATCTTTTAGTCTGCCTTCAATTTTAAATGATACAACTCCAGCACGTACTAAATCTTCTAGTTTTTTTGAAGCGTTAAAATCTTTGAGTGAGAGCATATATTTATTTTTGACTAAAACTTTGCCATTTTCATCTATAATGGTATATTTTTTTCTGCAAGGCTGAGCGCATTCGCCTCTATTTGCACTTCTTCCGCCACAAGAGGCGCTTAGGTAACATTGTCCACTGTATGAAACGCATAATGCTCCGTGCACGAAGCACTCTATTTGAACATCTGTATTTTTTGCTATGTTTTTAATTTCACTTAAAGAAAGTTCGCGAGCAAGAATTACTCTTTTAATGCCAATTTTTTCAAAAAATTTTACTTTTTGAAGCGTCCTGTTATTGCACTGCGTACTTGCGTGAAGAGGAATCTCTGGAAGTTCGCCTTTTCTTGCAAGTTCCAATATTCCAAAGTCTTGAAAAATGATTGCATCTGCTTTAATTTCGTGAAGTTTCCAAATAAGTTTTTTTGCCTCAACAAGTTCTTCGTCTGTTAAAATGGTATTTATTGTCACATAAACCTTCACCCAAAATTGATGTGCATACTTAATTATTTCCTCAAGTTCCTTGAGTGAATTTCCTGCGTTTTTCCTTGCGCCAAACATATTTGCACCAATATAGATTGCGTCAGCTCCAGAATTTATTGCTGCAATTGCGCATTCCATATTTTTTGCAGGTGCGAGTAGTTCAGTTTTTGCCATAATTATTTTTTATCTTGGAACATTTTAGATATAATGCTTTTATATCTATCATAAACCTTATTGCGTTTCATTTTTCCGCTTTGAGTCATCAAGCCATCTTCTTGGTTAAATGAATTTTTAAGTATTTCAAATTTGCTGATTTTTTCGAACGGTTTGAGATTTGGTTTTGTTTTAATATATGCATTAATTTCGTGTTTAATAAGTTCATGTAATTGAGGGTCTTTAATAGTTAAATGCGAACCTTTTGATCCCTTTTTAAGGTCGCCTAGGGCAATGTTGCATTTTTCAATTGCTTCCTGCGTTGGAACAATGAGTGCCCCAATGCTGCTTTCATCTTGCCCCACAAGCACAATTTGCTCAATGTAATTACTTTGCAGACAAGCTTCTTCAATTGGCAATGGTTCAATATTTTCGCCGTTTGATAATACGATTGTTTCTTTAACTCTGCCAACAAGCACAAGGAAATTATGCGAAGTGAGCCAACCGAGGTCGCCAGTGTTAAACCAGCCGTCTTTATCTATAACTTCATTTGTTGCTTGTTCGTTTTTGTAATATCCCTTCATTATTTGCGGGCCGCGCACAAGAACAAGTCCTTTTTGGAAAATACCAATTTCTTCTTTGGTTTTTGGGTCAACGATTTTTATATCAGTTGCTTTAAGTGGACGGCCTGCGGAGCAAAGATAGTTTTTATCTGTTGTATATCTAATTGTAAGAACAGGAGAGGTTTCTGTAAGTCCATATCCTACCCTTAAATTTACACCGAGTGCATCATAGAAAAGTTCATCTTGCAAAGATAATGCACCACCACCAGATAATGAAAGCCTGAAGTTTAAACCTAATTGTTCTTTTATTTGCTTAAACACTTTTTCGTTAAAATATTTATATATTGGTTTGTAGAAACTTCTAACAAATCCGTGGTACATTTTTGCACACCAATTATATTTGCTTTGTTTGTTTGTGATTCTTTTTTCAGCGTACATTTTATGGATTTTATATTCAACACTAGCTTTTACCGCAAAATCGAACATAAAATATTGTAATTTTGATTTTTGTTTAAGTTTTTGATAAATACCAAGTCTTATTGCTTGCCAAATTCTTGGCACTGATAAAAATATATCTATATCATATTTTGCAAGGTCATTTCTAAGTGCAGGTAATGTTGCAAAATGCAAATGCATACCAGTTGCATAGAAAAGAGTTTGTGTTGTGTATTCGTATGAGTGCCAAATTGGAAGAATTTGAAGTGATTTTTCACCTCTTTTAACTAAAAGCCCTTCGCCCACTGTTTTCATTTGTGACAAAATGTTTTTATGGGTTAGCATAACTCCTTTTGGGTAACCCGTTGTGCCAGATGTATAGAGCATAACGGCTGTGTCATCAATTGAATTTTCTTTTTCTTCAATGTTTTCGTCAGCGTCAGCGATAAATTCACTTAAGCTATAAACAGGAATTTTTAAACCTTCAGGTTTATCACCTTTTTCAAACACTGCGCATACAAATTTTAACTTTTCGTTTTTTTGAATTACGCCACACAAGCTATTTAAAAATTTATAGTCACT
>JAZNJP010000202.1:0-7841 GCA_045578125.1 Candidatus Gastranaerophilales bacterium
CCAAATGATTTTTTAGAGTCATAAGCAAAGTATGCTTGGGCATCTTTGTTTGTATATTGACCAATGATTTTAATTGAGTTTTTGTTAGCACCAACTGTACCGTCTGAACCTAAGCCCCAGAACATGCAGTTTGTTGTGCCTTCTGGTTCTGTTACGATTTGTTCGTCGATTTTTAAAGATGTGTTTGTTACGTCATCTTCAATACCAACTGTGAAACCGTGGAAACCATTGTTTTCAGAGTGTTTAAACACAGCAAGAACCATTGAAGGAGTGAATTCTTTTGAAGAAAGACCATATCTTCCGCCAATGATTTTAATGCCTGAATTTTCTAACGCTGCAACAACATCTAAGTATAATGGTTCGCCAATTGCACCAGGTTCTTTTGTTCTATCAAGAACAGCAATTCTTTTAACAGTTGCAGGAACTGCTTTTTTGAATCTTTCAACATCAAATGGTCTGTATAATCTAACTTTAACTAAACCATATTTTGTTCCACGAGTTGCGTTTAAGTACTCAATTGTTTCTTCAATTGTTTCGCAACCAGAACCCATAGCAACGATAATGTCAGTTGCATCTTCTGCACCAACATAATCAAATGGGTGATATTGTCTGCCAGTAACTGCTGCAACTTTGTCCATATATTCTTGAACGATGTCAGCTGTTTCGTTGTAGAATTTGTTAACAGTTTCTCTTCCTTGGAAGTAAACGTCTGTGTTTTGAGCACCAACTTTACAAATTGGAGCTTCAGGGCGAAGAGCTCTTTGTCTAAATTCTTCAATGTATTGTGGTTCAACTAATTTAGCGATGTCTTCGTAAGAAATTTCTTCAATTTTATGAACTTCGTGAGATGTTCTGAATCCATCAAAGAATTGCAAGAAAGGAACTTTTGATTTGTATGTTGCAAGGTGAGCAACAAGAGCTAAATCCATTTCTTCTTGAACAGAGTTTGCTGCAAGCATTGCGTAACCTGTGTTACGGCAACCCATAACGTCTGAGTGGTCACCAAAAATTGCAAGTGATTGAGCCGCAATCGCACGAGCTGAAACGTGGATAACATGTGGAAGCATTTCACCTGCTGCTTTGTGCATAACAGGAATCATCAATAACAAGCCTTGAGAAGCTGTGTATGTTGATGTTAAAGAACCTGCTGCAAGTGAACCATGTAGAGCACCTGCTGCACCTGCTTCAGATTGCATTTCGGCAACTGAAACTTCTTTACCCCAAATGTTCTTTCTGTGTTGAGAAGCCCATTCGTCAACCCATTCTCCCATTGTTGAAGATGGAGTGATTGGGTAAATTGCAGAAACTTCACTTAGGGCATAGGCAATATGCGCCGCTGCATAGTTTCCGTCAACTGTGATTGTTTTACCAGCCATAAAAAAATTCTCCTTATTTTACTGACTTTTTACTAATTTCTCTCTTATACAAAAAGATACTCCAAAAATAGAAAAATACAAGGAAAATATACTTAATTTCGCCATAAAAAAAGACCGAATTTATCGGTCTTTTTATTTTTATTAAAGTTCATTATTTTAAATATTTTGAGAAGTCTTTAGCTTCTTTTTTTACTTCGCTTTTAACTGCTGGAGCTTCTGTTTTTGCTTTTGCAGTGCTTGGTTTTGGAGCTTTAGGTGTTTTTACTTTTACAGATCCAGCTTTTTTTGCTTTTTTGTCCCCTCCGCCAAAGAATTTTTTGAATGCTGCGCCAATTGCAACAACCAAGGCTGCGATGCCAACTCCTGTTGCAACTTTTTTACCAGTGCTACCTTTTTTATCTCCTTCAGTTTGTTGTGGTTTTTCTTTTTCAACATCTTCTGTAGGTTCTACTTCTTCGCTTGCGTCAACTGGTTTTTCTTCTTCAGTAGCGTCAACTGGTTTTTCGTCTTTAGTTTCTTCAACAGGTTTTACTTCTGCTATTGTTTTCTTTCTTAATTTATCGTAAGAAGCGTCAATTCTTCCTTTTTCGCCTTCTTTTGCTTCTTTTGTTTTTATTTCACCTGTTGCATAGTTCATTTGCTCTGTTGGGTGTGCTTCATCTGAAAGTTCAATAAATTCTTCACCTTCTTTTTTAACACCGAATGCTTCAGAGAAGTATCTTTCGTTCGCACTTTTTGCGTTGCCATTATATGCTTTGTTTTCGTCCCATTCAACTTTTTGTTCAAAACATTTGAATGCCATTTCTTTGTATTCTTCTTGGTTTTCTGCTTTCTTAAGCGCTCTTACGATACAATCTTTAGTTTCTTTGCCAAGAACTTCAATTCTGTAATCATCAAGTTTTTTTGCTTTTTCTGCCCCCGATAGTTTTTCAAATTCAGCAGCAACTTCTTCTCCGCCAAGCTCTTGAGGGTCTGTGTAGAATGCATGTTTAGTTAAGAAACCAGTTTCGCCATCTGCAATAAAATCAGGCGCACCACCTGTTGCAATTGAAATTACTGGTGTTCCTGCACTGTATGATTCAAGAGGAGTGATGCCACATGGTTCATATCTGCTTGTGAAAACCGTGAAATCTGCGCAAGCTGCAAGTTTGTTTGAAATTCTTCCGTTTACATATACAACATTGTTTGCATATTTTCCGCCGTCAATTTCTGCAATTTCGTCCATCAGTCTTGTAATGTGTTGCCAATCGGCGTCTTCTTCTTTCCAAGTTCCTGCACCAAGAATTAATTTTGTATGTTTTTTGGTTTCTTCGTCAATTGTTTCATCTAAAAAGAATTGCTTAAATGCTTCAAGGGTTGTTGGAATACCTTTTTGTTCAACACCACGACCCCAGCCGAAGAAAAGTCTGTCACCTTCTTCATATGGTGACATAGAACCAATAATGCTTGACGATGAGTTTGTGCCATCAGCAAAGAAGAATTCTTTAAGTGTGTCTTCTGCTTCCGATTTGCCTTTTTCTTCTTTAACTTTTTCTGCTTGTTTAAAACCTTCGCTAACTGCATTTATTGCCCATTTAACATTTGCTTTTTTAACTTTATCAAGTTCATCTGCACTTGTTATATCTCCTTTTACCAATGGAGTGTAACCATTTTCTGATTGAGCAAGTTTATCTAGCCCTGGAACACCATTGAATTGTGGGCTATCAAGACCAAGACTAACAGCATATGAACCATTTGTAATATTCACCATATTGTCTTCATCTTCTTTAAGGATTGAAGTGATGCCGAGAGCAATTTCAGGTGTTGCTTTGTTAATCATTTCTTTACCATAGTTCATAGAAACTGTACCGTGGGTAAAGTTACCAGCGTTTGTTTTTCTTGCAACATGAGGAATTAAGGACATGTTGTATGAACCTTTTTCGTCTCTGAACTGACCAACATATGGTTCAAAAATTTTCACTAAATCTTCATATTCTTCTTTAGTTAATATTTCTTGAATTGGAGCCATATTATTGTCTCCGCCTTTTTCTCTGTGAGTTTGAACTTTTTTAGTGTATCCGATAACTCTTTTTGCTGCTTCTTCATCATTTTGCGCAAGTGTGTCAAGAATTTCAACTGCGCCAATTGTTTTAATAAAATCTAGCGGGTTGTCATAGTGCCCTTGGTAATCTCTTCCTGGGTTGTGGTATGTTGCGTGCATTCTTAAACCGCTGAAATATTCATCTCCATCCGCAGCTCGTTTTGAAGCTTCAAGCATAGCAGGGAATGCAAATCTATCATGGAGCCAATAGCCAGCTGGATTAAAATCGCCGTAAGCTTCTTTTGCTTTGTCGTCTGCACTCATTTTTGGTAAAATTTCGCCGACGATTGCCCTTGTAAAGTTTGCATATTCTCTATCGAAATTTGAGTAATATGCATCACCATCGTCGCCACCATAAGCTTTTGTAAGGTTTGCAAGTCCTTCTGTGTGTACTACATAAATTTTTGGTTTATTTTCGTCTTGTTTAAGTTCAAAAAGGGTGTATTTTTCTTCTTTTTGAGCAAGTGTTTTATCTACTTCATCGAGATATGGAACGGAGCCAGAGATATTTGTTCTTTTAAGTTCAAGATAATCAGCTGATTTTGAAATTTTTATTTCCCCTGTTTCTGGGTCTTCTTTGCTTTTTTGCACACCAGCAACCATAACAAAAGTTTCCCCTTTTTCTTCGTCTAAATCGTATGTTGCGGGGTCTTCAACTCTTTTAATAACACCATCATTAGAGCGTACAAAAATGCCGCCATCAGCTTTTTGAACAGTATTGTTTTCTATGAATTTTGAGTGATAAGGAATGAAAGTTCTTATGTCCATACCTTCGTTTTTGAAGGCTATTGAAGCTTCGCCAGCTACGTTTGCAAGCCCACCAATTTTATACATACCATCGAATGCTTTTGGAAGTCCTTGATATTCTGAAGCAATTGAGGCAATCTGGTTATTCTTTTTGGCAGGGTTTCCTTTAAAGCTAATTAAACCGGTAACGGTTTTAGGGACTCTCATATTCTCTTGAGCTTGGAGTACATTTTTTAGCGCTTCACTGCCTTTGAACGATGTTAAAGCTGTGTTTTGCTCTTGCCCAATGTATGCTTCTTGGTTATTTTTTTGGACATTACGAGATGTCAAACTAGCCACTTTAGAATTAACATTAAATAAAACTTTCAATTTTTACCTCATTCCCTGTCGAATTACACCTAATCGTTACGAGATTGTACAACAAAACTATATTTTATAAAACTCCTAAATAAAATTATTGCCATGGCAAAATACAAAAATTTACAAAAATTTACAAGATTTTATACGCCCAAAAATAAAAATACAAGCGGATTTTGAGAATTTTTTCTCCGCTTGTATATAGGTGTATCTTTTTTGTATGTTATTTTTTGATTCTTACTTTTGGAACAACTGACATGCCAGATACGATGTTATATTTGTCTTTATCGATTTTTTCATCAAAAACAATTTTTACAGGAATTCTTTGCACGATTTTAACAAATGAACCAACTGCATTTTCTGGTGGGAAAAGGCTTGATTTTGCGCCACTTGCGCTTTGAATTGAATCAACTTTTCCTTTAAAGACTTTGTTTGGATAAGCATCAACTTTAATATCAACTCTTTGACCTGCTTTCATGTTGCCAACTTGGTTTTCTTTAAAGTTCGCAACAACCCAAACATCATCTGCAACAATTGTGAATAATGGTTGACCAACTTGAACATATGCGCCTTTTTCAACTTTTTTATTTGTTACAACACCATCTCTTGGTGCTTTAATTGTTGTGTAATTTAAATGTAATTCTGCTTGGTCTCTAAGTGCTTTTAGGGCTTTTAAATCTGCGTCTGCAACTTTATTTTTGCTTTTTGATAATAATTGTTCATTGGCATGAGAATATTGCGCTTTGATGGTTTCGTATCTTGTTTTTTGTCTGTCTAATTCTTGTTCTGAAACAGCGCCTTCTGAGTATAATTTTTCATATCTTTCTAAATCTTTTTTAGCAAGGTTGATTTCAGAGTTCACTGCGCCAAAGTTTGCTTGAGCCACTTTTTGAGCAAGAAGCGCCTTTTGATATTGTGCATCAGCTTGTGCAAATCTTACTTCGTAGTCAACGTAATCGATTTTTGCAACAATATCACCTTCTTTGACCTTTTGGTTGTCTTTAATATAAACTTCTGTAATTTGCCCTGAAACTTTTGGCGCAATTTGAATCATATGCGCTTCAACATAAGCATCATCAGTGGATTGAAATTTCAAACCATGTGCCACAAAAAGCCCAATGACACCCGTAAGCACAACTCCGCCAATAATAAGCGCTTTTTTATTAACTTTTTTAACTTCTTTTTCTCCTATTTTTTCTTCGGTTTTTTGTTCTTGTTTTTCTTCAGCCATTTATTTTCTCCTAAATTTGATTTTTTATTTGTTCTTTAAGTACACTTATGCACTTTTTGAGCGATAAATTAAGTATCTCCATACCTTCTTCGCCTAAATTATTTTCCATGCTTTTAACAATTGGTTTTAATCTGTTTTTTAATGAAATTACGGTATTTTTTCCCTTCTCTGTGAGCACAATTTCTTTTATTGGCCTGTTCCCCTTGAGCGATATATTTATTTCTATATAGCCTTTGTTTTTAAGTCCGTCTGCAATTCGTCCCGTGTTTGCTCTGTCCTTTAAAAGGAGTTTTGCTAAATCTCTTTGGCACATTGATTCACTATCATTCACCACATCAAGTGCTATAAATTCTTCAAAACTGATTTCGGCTTGCACTTCTTCAAAAAGCTGGGTCGCAAAAATCTTCATATATCTCGATGCGAGTTTGATTTGGTAATAAATGCTGTCTGTATAACTTTGTTTTTTCTTGGTCATATATATTGTTAACTTGCTTTTTGAATAATGATATGCTAGCATAATATTGTTGCAAATGCAACAAGTTTAAAAATCAACACAACAAGAAAGAAGTATTGACATGGAATTAAAAAATAAATTTATAGCTTTTCTCCTTTGTTCTTTTATGTTTTCAAATTTTGCGCCATTGTCTGCTTATGCACTGCAAGAAGGAAAGCTTACAAGGGCCGAGAAAAAACAAATGCAAGCACAAGAATTAAAAAAAGAATCTGCGCTTGAAATCGTTGATTTTGCTTGGTGGGAAGATTTTGATGACGAATATTTAAATTCATATATTCTTCGTGCGATTGAGCACAATAATGACTTAAAAATTGCAACGCTCAGGGTTGAAGAAGCTCGTCAGGCGATGAAAATGCAATTTGCGTCAGAACTTCCAACTTTCTCTGTTGGTGCATCTCCTGCGGTTCTTAAACTTCCAGGGGCAACAAATTCTGTTGGTTCTTTTGCGGTGCCAATTGTTGCAAGCTATGAACTTGACTTGTTTTTGAAAAATAGAGATAAAACAAAATCGGCAAAAAAACTTTGGGAAGCTTCAAAATTCCAAGAAAAATCAGCGTATATTTCAATTGTGAGCGCTGTTGGAACTTGTTACTATAACATCGTAAAATTAGATAAACTAATTACGCTTCAAGAAGAAATTATAAAAGATAGAAAAACAATTTATGAACTTATGTCTCTTAGAAATAAACATGGCATAACTTCAACTGCCGATGTTGTTCGAGCAGAAAAAGCCTATGTTTTTGCAACTTCTGATATGTATGAACTTAAAAAAGCAAGAGAAATTGCACTAAATGCACTTGCTGTTCTTGTTGGAGATAGTCCAAATAATATCGCAGAATATAAAAGAATTGCATACGATAACATAAAATCTGAAAAATTAATTCCAGAAACTATTTCTTCTGAAGTTATTACATCAAGACCTGATTATTTAGTTGCAGAAAAAATGGTTGATAAATCTCGTCTTGATGTTCGTGTTGCAAAAAAAGAATTTCTTCCAACAATTGACATCCTTGGAATGCTAAGTTTCGCTTCAACTTCAATTTCAAATATGGGTTCAATGAATTGGACAAATGCAATTGCAGCAGCTGGCGGAATGGTTAATTTGCCATTGTTTACGGGTGGTAGAAAAATCGCAAACTTGAAACTTGCTTCCAATAAATATCAACAAGGTTTGGAAAATTACCACAAAACAAATCTTATAGCAATTCAAGAGGTGAATGACGCTCTTGCGACACTAAAAATCGATAATGAAAAATATCTAAAAAATAATTTAGCATACGAAATGGAAGAAAAAGATTATAAATATACAAATTTAAGATATGAAAACGGCACAATTTCAAAGCTCGACCTTCTTCAAAGAAAAGAGGCGCTCTTGTCAATTAAGAAGCTTGTCGTAGCGTCTCGAATTAATAATCAAATTAACCAAATTGGGCTTTATAAATCAACCGCAGCGGCTCTTTAAAAAAACCTCTTCATAAATGCTTGACGAATTCCTTTCAAAAAGAGATAATTAGTTATCTTAAGAAATAAGGGTAG
>JAZNJP010000203.1:0-6744 GCA_045578125.1 Candidatus Gastranaerophilales bacterium
AATTGGTATTGATCATCAAATCTTCTTTGATGTAAAACCAGATCCAACAATTTCTACAATTAATCAAGCTATGGAAATTGTTAAACCATACAAACCAGATGTAATTATTGCATTAGGTGGTGGTTCTCCAATGGACGCAGCTAAAATTATGTGGTTAATGTATGAACAACCTGAAACAAACTTTGAAGATATCTCTATGAGATTTATGGATATCAGAAAAAGAATTTGTTCAATTCCTGAACTTGGTAAAAAAGCTACTATGGTTTGTATTCCAACAACATCAGGTACTGGTTCAGAAGTTACACCATTCTCTATTATTACAGATGAAAAAACTCACTATAAATATGCAATCGCTGATTATGCGCTTACTCCAAATATGGCAATTGTTGACCCTAACTTTGTTGATGGTATGCCAAAAGGTTTAACTGCAGCTTCTGGTATTGACGCTCTTGTTCACTCGCTTGAAGCATATGTTTCAGCGTTAGCAACTAACTTTACAAACTCAAACGCGCTTGAAGCAACTAAATTAATCTTCAAATATTTAGCACGTTCATATAATGAAGGAGCTAATGACCCAATTGCAAGAGAAAAAATGCACTACGCAGCAACAATTGCTGGTATGGCATTTGCAAACTCTTTCCTTGGAATTTGCCACTCAATGGCACACAAACTAGGCGCAATGTATAGCATTCCGCACGGCGTAGCAAATGCTCTTCTTATCCGTCAAATTATTAAATATAATGCGACTGATAAACCTACAAAACAATGCATTTTCCCTCAATATAAGTTCCCAAATGCTAAAACTAAATATGGTCAAATTGCAGACGAACTTGGTCTTGGCGGAAAAACTGATGATGAAAAAGTTGAACTACTCATAAAAGCAGTAGATGAGCTTATGACAGAAATCAACCTTCCAAAATCTATAAGAGAATTTGGAGTTAAGGAAGAAGAATTCAAGGCAAATCTCGATGTGTTAGTTGAACGTGCATTCGATGACCAATGTACTGGCGCTAACCCAAGATATCCACTTATGAAAGAGATTGAAAAAATCTTCTTAGATGCTTACGAAGGCATTGTATAAACAAATCTGGGGCTTTGCTTTTAAGAATTGTAAAGCCCCTTTTTATACTAGAAATAGAATGGTAAAATGAAAAAAACTCAAAGGAGCAAGAAGATATGAAAATTCCTGAAAAAGTTATTAATAGACTATCATTGTATCATTTTATTCTTGATGATTTAAATGAATCTGAACAGTTTATCTCGAGCACTAAAATTGCAGGTCTTTTAAATATAGATGATTCACAAGTTAGAAAAGATTTAAAGTACCTTGAAAATTCTGGAAAGTGTCGCGTAGGTTATAAAACCAAAGAGTTAAAACGTAGGATTGAAGAATGTCTTGGTTTTAAAAATAAAAGAGACGCTTTTATAGTTGGAGCAGGAAATTTAGGTTCAGCGCTTGCAAAATATGATAGCTTTAAAGACTATGGTTTGAATATTCTTGCAATGTTTGACAAAGATCCTAAGAAAATCGGAACTTCTATTAACGGAAAAGAAGTTTTTGACTTTGATAGAATCGCTAATTTAATCCAAAGGTTAAATGTTGATATAGCAATTCTAACTGTTCCAAGAGAATCTGCTCAGAAAATTGCAAACTATCTCTCTGGCGCAGGCATAAAATATATTTGGAATTTTACACCTTGTGTTTTAGAAGTTCCAAAATCCGTAAAGGTTTGGAATGAGAATCTGATTGGTAGTTTTTTACAGTTCACAAATAACGATGAAATAGAAAGAAGCGATAATGACAACGGAAATTAAAGTATGCATGGGTAGTGCTTGTTTTGCAAAAGGCAACCAAGAAAACCTAGATTACATCAGACAATACATTGAAGAACATAATCTTGATTCAAAAATAACAATAATTGGTTCACTATGCGAAAACAAATGTGAACGTGGCCCAAGAATTATAGTGAATGGCACTGAATACACAAATGTTAAAACATATGATTTAGATAAAATTTTAGAAGAAGTAAAATAAAAGAGGCGAAAATGGACAAACAATATCCAGTTTATACCTTAAAAAATGAATGTAATGATTGCTATAAATGCATTAGAAGTTGCCACGTGAAAGCAATTAGAATACAAGGTGGTAATGCTTCAGTTATAAATGACAAATGTATTGCGTGTGGTCATTGTGTTACTGTTTGTCCTGTAGGCGCAAAAAAAGTAAGAAATGATATAGAAAAAGTGAAAACACTTTTGCTAACTGGCAAAAAAGTGTATGTATCTCTTGCCCCAAGCTGGGCAGGGGTATATGATATGCCAAAAGAAAAAATGATTGCGGTTTTGAAAAAACTTGGTTTTGCAGGTGTGTCTGAAACGGCACTCGGTGCTCAAGAAGTTTCAATTCAGACTGCAAAAAAACTCAACGAGGTTGAATCGGGGCTATATATTTCTTCTGCTTGCCCTGTAATTGATGATTATATCAGATATTACAGACCCGAATTTTCAAAATGCATTACGCCAATTGCTTCTCCTGCGCTTACGCATTGCGGACTCTTAAAAAAAGAGCTTGGGGAAGATATTAAGGTCGTGTTTATTGGCCCTTGCATTGCAAAGAAAAATGAAGCAGACGCACACCCTGATTTGATGGCGGCAGCGCTTACTTTTGATGAGCTTAATTATTGGTTCAAAGAAGAATTTATAGATTTAAAAAATATTCAACCTGACGAAACTTGCAACTTTGTTCCAGAAAGTGCTTATGAAGGCTCGCTTTATCCAATTGAAGGCGGAATGAATGAAACAATAAAAAGTGTTGGAATTAAAAATAATGACGTAACTTTTATTGCGGTGAGCTCTTTAGAAGATTTTGACAAATCTTTGCAAAATATCGACCCAAGCAAGATTAACAAGAAAATTTTTGTTGAAGCGCTTGCTTGCTCTGGTGGATGCATAAATGGGCCTTGCTTATCAAGTGAGAAATCAAAAATTTTAATCACATCAGATATTTATGCTCAAGTTCAATATAGAGATGAAATTCCAACAGAGCCAAGAACTGTTGTTGAGACAGAATATGCACCAGAACCTGTTAAAAAGATTGAATATTCAATGGAACAGGTTACAAAAGCATTAAAGAAAATAAGCAAGCACACAATTGAAGATGAGCTAAATTGCTCTGGTTGCGGTTATGCAAGTTGCAGAGAATTTGTGAATGCCCTAATTGCAGGCGATGCTGAACCTTCGATGTGCGTTTCTTATATGAGAAAAATTGCAGTCAGAAAAGCAGCAGCCATGCTTAGATGTATGCCTTCTGCCGTTGTTATTGTTGATTCAAACATGGAAATTGTTGAGGCGAACGATTCTTTCGCGCATATGTTCTTGGCTGAAGAAATGTACGATATTTTTGCATCTCGTGCTGAAGGTTTGGCAGGTGCTTGTATTGACAGAATCGTTTCTTTCCCGGAACTCTTTAAATCTGCATTAGATACAGGTAGGGAAATTCACCAAGAGCACTATACAATCAAAGATAAAGTTTACGACATAAGTATATTTACAATTGAAGATAACGAACTTGTTGGTGCTGTGATTTCAGACGTTACTCGTTCTGAAATGGATAGAACGAAAATTGCACGAAGAGCAAGAGAAGTTATTACAAAAAATATTGCAACTGTTCAAGAGATTGCAAGCTTGCTTGGCGAGCACATGGTTGAAACAGAGTTACTCCTAAACTCAATTGCAGAGGACTTTGACCCTAACACAGGAGTTGATTCTTAATGTTTATCGATATCGCGTGTTCTCAAAAAAAGAAATACAACCAAAACGCTTACGGAGATTTTTTCACATCTGGCAGATTTCCCAATATGAATAGAGTTGTGGCGGTTTTGTCTGATGGGCTTGGAAGTGGAATTAAAGCAAATATTTTGGCTTGCATGACATCTACAATGCTTCTTAAATTTTTAGAAAACAATTCTGATATTGAAAAATCTTGCGAAATTATTATGAACTCTCTTCCTGTTTGCAAGGTTCGTGGTATTAGCTATTCAACTTTTTCTGCAATAGATTGCTTTGAAAGTGGCAAGGCAAAAATTGTTGAAGAAGGAAACCCTGATTTTATTTGGATTCGAGACGGCAAGGTTTTAAAACCTGAATTTCAAATAATCCAATCTAAAGACTTTAAAAATCGTAAAATGAAAGTTTATAATATTGAGCTCGAAAAGTTTGACAGAATTATTTTCTGCTCTGACGGAGCAACACAGGTCGCAATGGGGACAAGAGAATATCCCTTGGGGCTTGAACGTAGCGGCTTGATTAATATTATTCTTAAAAAACTAGAACTAGAGCCTGAAATTTCATCTAAAGATTTGAGTGAATATTTGGTTCGCCAAATTCAATGTATTGCGCCAAGAAAAGAGCTAAGAGACGACACTTCCATTGTTTCAATTTATTGCAGAAACCCTAGAGAGTCAATGATATTTACGGGTCCTCCATTTCATGGGGAAAAAGATGCGTATTATGCAAAATCATTTATGGAATTTAAAGGCAAAAAAGCAATTTCTGGCGGAACAACTGCAAATATTATTTCAAGAGAAATGAACATTGCAATCAGTACCGACGTTGCAACAAGCAGAGGTAAACTTCCAGGAATTTCAAAAATGGAAGGGATTGACCTTGTTACAGAAGGAATTTTGACTTTGACTAAAACTTTAGAGTATCTGCAAAGGGATCAAGCTGAAGACGATGCTGCAAAAGAGTTAATGAACTTTTTACTTGACTCCGATGTTATAAATTTTTTAGTAGGTGCTCAAATGAATAAAGCGCATTACGACCCAAATCTACCAATCGAAATTGAAATAAGGAGAAATGTTATACAACAAATGGCAAAAGTATTGGAAGAAAAATATTTAAAAAAAGTGAATCTGCAATTTATATAAATAAGTGATAAGTAAAAAAAAGGAGCTAGTTATGGAAAAAATTTCGGTAAAAGTGTGTTTAGGTACAACTTGTTTTGTTATGGGCGGAAGTAATTTGCAAGAATTAAATGACATTATTCCAAGAAAATATGGTGATAAAGTTGAAGTTACAGGAAGCAATTGCTTAGGTTTATGCTCAATTAATTGGGAATATTCAAAAGCCCCATATGTAAAAGTTGATGATGAGGTTGTTCATGAAGCAACTGTTGAAAAGGTTTTAAGCGTAATTGATAAAAAATTAGGAATTCAATAATGGGTAATTTAGGACAAGCAATACATATTAAAAAAGAAATTTTAATCAGAATAATCAAGGCATTTTTGTCAAATGATTTTGAAGAGCAAGCAAGACTGATTCCTTATGTTATGCGACCAAAAGGAATGGAAGTTCCATATAGATGTTGCGTATATAAAGAAAGAGCTATTATTAAGGATAGAACAATTGCGGGGCTCGGTTTTCCGATTGAAGAAGATGATGAGACAATTTCTCTTGCAAAATATGCTCGTCAAGCGCTAGAAAGAGAAAAAGTTAGTGATAAAAACTTAACTGTTTTGCAAGCTGCTTGCAAAGGGTGCGCAACAAACAGAATATATGTCACAGACTTGTGCCAAGGTTGTGTTGCGAGACCTTGTGTTAACTCTTGTAAATTTGGTGCAATTTCAATTGTGAATGGAAAATCCGTTATCGATGATTCTAAATGTAAAAAATGCAAAATGTGCGTTAATGCTTGTCCGTACAACGCAATTGTTAAAGTTACAGTGCCTTGCGAAGATTCTTGCCCTGTTGGAGCAATCAAAAAAGACGAAACGGGCTTTGCAAGTATTGATTACGATAAATGCATAAACTGTGGAAAATGTACTGCTGCGTGTCCTTTTGGCGCAGTGCATGAAAGAAGTCAAATAGTTGATATTTTAAAAGCACTGAAATCAGACAAGAAAGTTGTTGCACTTGTTGCACCTTCGATTGTTGGACAGTTCCCAGGAACAATTTATCAACTGAAAACGGCAATTATTAAAGCTGGTTTTGACGATGTTTTTGAAGTGGCGCAAGGGGCAGATATAACAGCAACAAACGAAGCAAAAGAATTTATTGAACGCATAGAAGAAGGTCAAGAATTTATGACAACTTCATGTTGTGCTGGCTATAATCAGTTAATTAAAAAACATTTGAGCGAGATTGAACCTTTTGTCTCAGATACGAAAACTCCAATGTACTATAGTGCAGAAATTGCGAAGAAATATTATCCTAATGCAAAAATCGTGTTTGTGAGCCCATGTGTTGCAAAACGTGCGGAAGGTTATGAAAACGAAAACATTGATTACGTTATGAACTACGAAGAACTTGGTGCATTATTTGTTGCAAAGAAAATTCAAATTACAGAACTTGAGGAAACTCCGTTCGTTACAGAATCTTCAAAACAAGCTCGAATTTTTGGTTATTCCGGCGGTGTTGCAGAGTCGGTTACAATGGCTTTGCCTGACGAAGATATGGTTAAACCTTGTTTAATCAATGGTTTAAATAAAGATAGTATCAAAACTTTGAAAAAATATGCAGCGACTGGAAAATGCGACGGTGGTTGTAATTTAATTGAAGTTATGTGCTGCGAGGGCGGGTGCATTGGCGGAAACGCAACATTGAACACGCAAAGAACAGCTAAAAAGGCAATTGACGCTTTTGCTGATAATAGCGAAGATATTCCTAAGATATAGCAAAATATAGGAGAAAATTACATGTTAAATTGGGAAAAAGAATTGAATATAAATGAAATTAAAGAAATTA
>JAZNJP010000204.1:0-6490 GCA_045578125.1 Candidatus Gastranaerophilales bacterium
TAACAGACACTTCTAGTTCGTATCATGTTGGTGGTTTTGTAGGATTCAATAGTGATGAATCTAAAATTAGCTACTCAAGCGCTCAAGGGTTAATTTCGATTTCGGGTACCCCAGCAAATACTGTCCACGGTTTTGTTTCTGTAAATGACGGTGTTTGCATTAATAGTAGCTATAACAAAGAAAATGATAAGCTATTGAGCTCTGCTGGTAATGAAATTTTAAGCTACTCTTCTTCAGAATTGCAAAATTTTGCGAATAGTATCAACAACACTGTGGCAAGCAATACAAGCTCTGCTGGAACAAGTGCAACCGAATTTACCGAAGTTTCAAACGTAACTCAGTTGGTTGATGCGATTAGAAACAATCAAAATATAAAACTAACACAAGATATCGATTTATCAACTGCCGTTTGGGAAGAGTTCACATATTCTGGCGTTTTTGATGGTCAAGAGCACAAGCTTTTAAATCTTACTTGCGCAGGTGGCTTGTTTAAAGAGTTAGATGGTGCTGAAGTTAAAAATCTTATTTTGAAAGATTTCACAGTTACGGAAGATCTCGACGGCACAGGTGCACTTGCGGGTACTGCCATAGGTACAAGAATAGAAAATGTACACGTTGAAAACGGCACCGTAACAAGTACTGGCTACGACGTTGGTGGTTTAGTTGGAACTTCTTGGAGTGATAGTGTCATATTGAATAGTTCTTCATCTGCAACTGTTTCAGGTGGAAGTAGAACAGGTGGATTTGTCGGATATTCTGATGGAACGATTACAAACTGTTATGCAACAGGCAGCGTAACAACTACAGGTAGCGAGACAGGTGGATTTATTGGCGTCCAATCTGGTGGTGCAATATCAAATTCATACGCTTCAGGAGCTGTCGAGAGTACAGGAAGTTATATAGGCGGCTTTGCAGGCGCATATGATTCTTGCACGATTGAAAATTCGTATGCCCTAGGTACTGTATCAAATGTAAACGGAAATTACATTGGCGCATTTGCAGGCTCAGCTGAATGCGCAGTAGTAAACTGTGGGTATGATTCAGCAAGCACCCTTAATGCTTGTGGCGCAATGGCAGGTGTTACAGGTTTAACGGTTGCGGAATTAGAAAAAGATATCATTGATGATGCGCCAGAAGTTAATATTTCATACATCGGCTCAAATAAACTGAATATCATTAATTCCTACTCATCTGCTGAAATTTCAGGCTCTGTTACAGCTGGCGGATTTGTCGGCAATGTTGTTGACGGCGAAATGAATATTTCAGATTCTGTTGCAATATTCTCATCAAATAACACTGCAGAAGGAATTTATGGCGGCTTTATTGGTTCAGTTTTAGAAGGCACAAATGCTGAAATCAAAAATTCTGCAACAAACCACACGAGCCTTGTTGGTGAAGGCGAAGCAAAAACCGAAGAAGTTAGAACAGCAAACACAAGCGAATTCGTTGAAGTTTCAAATGCTAAACAACTTCAAGAAGCAATTCTAAACAATAAAAACATAAAATTAACAGGCAATATTAACCTTCAAGGTTTTGATTGGACAAGTGCCACAAATTACATGGGCGTGTTCGATGGTCAAGGTTATACAATTTCAAACCTCAAAGGCGCAAATGGTTTATTTGCTTCAACTTATGGCGCAACAATCAAAAACGTGACTTTGAAAGATTTTTATATTGAAAGTTTAGAAGGCAGTGTTGGTGCACTTGTTGGTTATGCAGAATATACAAATATTGATAATGTGCATGTTCAGGATGCGTATGTTTCAGGACAAGGTCAATATGTGGGTGGACTTGCAGGGCGAAACTATGAAGGCATTATCTCAAACAGCTCGTCTTCTGGTATTGTTTCAAACACGGGTGAATGTACTGGTGGTCTTGCAGGACGTAGTGACCATGGCGATATTATAAACAGCTCATCACATACTACTGTTTCGGGCGCAAATTATACAGGCGGTCTTGTAGGGTATAACTATTACGCCGATATCACAAACGGCGCATCATATGGTACTGTCTCCAGTTCAGGCAACAGCGTTGGCGGACTTGTGGGATACAACACTTATAGCGCAATAACAGACTGCTATTATGTAGGAACATCAGTTACAACAACAAGTACATCTTCAAGCAAGTATATCGGTGCATTTGTTGGACAAAACAGTAGTGGTACAATTTCTGGTTGCGGTTACAATAATGCGAACTCAGTTAAAGCTGTAAATAGTGCAACAAACGCAAACGTTGCTGCAATGTCCTCTGATGAAATTCAAGATGCAGTCTCTGTAATGCAAGCTTCTCAAGCTTTTACTACAATTTCGAGCGAACAAGCGCTATATGAAGCACTTTTAAATAATGAAAACGTAATGCTATCAGAAGATATTGACCTTGCTGGTTTTGATTGGACTGCAATTGAAAATTATAGCGGAACATTTGATGGTAATGGTCACACAATTTCAAATCTTTCAACAATTGGCGGTTTGTTCTATTGCACAAAAGGTGCAACAATTAAAAACTTGACTCTTGAAAACTTTGATATTGAGCAAGATGGTTATACGGCAGCACTTAGCGCTATAAGCTATACTTCTGTGATTGATAATGTTCATGTGAAAGGTGGCAGGGTTTCAGGCGCAGGCGGCACCGGTGCTCTTGTTGGGTATGCGTATGATGGCATAATTATCAAAAATTCTTCAAGTTCCGCTGAAATTATAGGTGCAGGCAAAAATATCGGTGGCTTAGTGGGCTATGCAAGTTCTTACACCCAAATTTATAATTCTAATGTTTCAGGAACAATCATAGCAAATTCTGGTTCGCAAATTGGTGGTTTAATTGGTGGCACAGAAGGCAATAACCTAATCAGGGATTCATATTCAACAGCAAATATTGTGGCCGAAGGTGCTACGAGCGATTATATTGGCGGTATTGTAGGTAATGACGTTTCAACTGCAATGATAAACGTATATTTTGCAGGCAATGTTTCTGTGAATGCTTCTAACACAAACACAAACATCGGCGCAGTTGCAGGTAAACGTGGAACAAGTGCTATTTACACAGATGTTAACTATAATTCTGAATGCGCAGTAAGCGCTGTTGTTGGCTCGGGCGATGGCGCAAGTGGGCTCACTGGTTATACTACAGCTTCTGAAATGGAAGAAATATATACGAATGCAAAAAACATAACATTCACAGATGTTTCAACAGCCCAAGGCTTATATGATGCACTTCTTGCAGGCCAAAATGTTCGTTTAACAACAAATATTGACCTTTCGACCATTGGAACTTGGGATGCTTCAGCCCTTGTAAATTATTCAGGAACGCTTGATGGTAATGGCAAAACAATTTTAAATTTAAATGGTGCACAAGGTTTGCTTAAATCAACAAATGGTGCAACAATTAAAAATCTCACCTTCCAAAATGTCACAATATCAACAACAGATGGTTATATTGGTTCGCTTGTTGGAACGGCAAAAAATTCAACAATAGAAAATGTTGATGTTAAAGGCACGGTGAACATAACAGGTGGCGCTAGAACAGCGGGTCTTGTTGGCTATGCCACTGGAACAATAATTACCGGTTCTGATGTAACAGGTGCTATTATCAATAGTGGTATGCAGGCTGCGGGGGTAGTGGGGCAAGCTCTATATTCGCAAATTGCAAATTGTAGCGCAACAAGCATACAAATTACAAGCAGTGATAGTTATGTTGGCGGTATTGCGGGCTATGTGTCTTGTACAAATATCACAAATTCAAGCGCAAAAGACGGAAATCTAAAAGCTGTTGGAAGTTATGTCGGTGGTCTTGTTGGCTATGCTAGAGACGAAGCTCTTATTTCAAATTGCTACAGCGAAAATAACTATGTTGAAACTGCCAAAAGTAACGCAGGCGGTTTTGCTGGTTATATTTACAAAACAACAGTTAAGAATGCATATTCAAAAGGTGATTCAGTTGTTACAACTTCAGAAAGTTATGGCAGCGTTGGCGGCTTTATTGGTTACGCAAGTTCTTTGAATATAACCAATGCCTATTCTACATCAACAGTTACAAAAAATAGTTCAAACACACATGAAGCAATTGGCGCATTTATTGGCACTGGTTCTTCAAGTGTGATTTGTGAAAATGCTTGGTGCACAACATCAAGCGGAATTAGCGATTTGGTTGGTGATATAGATAACCCAAGTGGCATAACCTCTGCTTCCACTTCAACCATAAACAGCAAAATTTCAGCACTCAATATGTCTGAAACCACATATAAAAACATCTCAGCTGCAAATGAATTATATAATGCACTTGTTGCAGGCAAAAACGTAAAATTAACACAAAATATTGATTTGACAGGCTTTAATTGGCAAAGTATTGAAGGCTACTCTGGCACATTTGACGGAAATGGCTACACAATTTCTAACCTCACAGGCACAAATGGTCTATTTGGCTCAACATATGAAGCAACAATTAAAAATTTAACTCTTGAAAATGTTAATATCACAACTGATGAAGATGAGGTAGGTGCGGTTGTAGGCCTTGCGACGAACACAACAATAGAAAATGTACATGTTGTTGGTGGTTCAATCACTCAAACCAATGAAGATACATATTATAATGGTGGCTTGATTGGATACGCAGACTACTCAACTATTGCAAATTGTTCTTCTTCGATTAATGTAAATAGCGTAAGCTGGAATGTTGGTGGACTTATTGGATTTTCACATTCAGGCTTAATCACAAATTCATACACCACAGGTGATATTATTGGCACATCAGGCGAAGAAACAGGCGGTTTAATTGGATACTCATACCTCGATATTGTCATAAATTGTTATGCGACAGGAAATGTCACGGACACTGGGGCTGTAGGCGGACTTATCGGTTGTTCTTCATGCAATACAGTTGCATATTGTTATGCGACAGGAAATATTACTGGCGGTGTCGAAGTTGGCGGCTTAGTTGGTTGGCTTGATTCCGGAAATGTTTCGAATTCTTACTCAACAGGTAATGTCCAAGGTGGCGGTTGGGGTGTTGGCGGTCTTGTTGGAAATGCTCAAGGTACCATTTCTGATTGCCATGCAACAGGTAATGTAGCTGGAAATACATATATTGGCGGTTTTGTTGGTTCTGCTAGTGGCTTAACAATTTCAAACTCTTATGCCACAGGCAATGTTACAGGCAAAGATGATTTAGGCGATTTTGTTGGCTATAATGATTCAGCAACACTCACTAATTGCTTCGCAACAGGCACTGCAACAAGCACAAATAATTCTGCACAAATAAATATAATAGGCGCAGAAAATGCAGGAGCAGTGCAACCTACTTACACTTTCGGCACACTTTCAAACGATACAATTCAATCAATCCTCGGTTCAGATTGGTCAACAACCACAACTTCAAATGGTGGGCAAATAATACACCAAAGCGCAATGAGCGGACTTCTTGCTCAAGATAAGCTTGGTGAAGGCGATGTCACCGCACTTGAAGATGTGAAACTTGAAACATTTGTAAACGATGGCAAAACTTGGGTAACAGTGTTCAATGCAAATGACCTCAAAACAGCGCTCACAGGCAATAAAAACGTTGTTTTAGGCGCAGATATTGACTTATCTGGCTGGTCAGGTGGCATTACATCAACATTTAGTGGCACACTTGATGGTGGCGGATACACGCTTTCAGGCTTATCTGGCACAGAAGGTTTGTTCGCTGCAACAGATGGTGCTACAATTAAAAACTTAACTCTTGAAAACTTTAATATATCTTCTTCCGCAACATACACCGGTGGGCTTGTTGGCCAAGTGACCAACACAACGATAGACAATGTTCACATTAAAGGTGGAACTGTTGAATATACGGGATCACAAACAAGTGATTCATCATATGCGGTCGGCGGGCTTGTTGGTACACTTACAAGTGGAACAATTTCAAATAGCTCATCTTCAGCAGATGTTTCAGGATATAATTCTACAGGTGGACTTGTTGGTTATATGACAGATGGCACAATTTCAAGCTCTTCTTCATCTGCTTCTGTTACGGGAAGAAACCAATACACAGGTGGACTTGTTGGCAATATGGCAGGTGGCACAATTACAGGCAGTTATTCTGATGGAACAATAGCTTCTGCAAAAACATACACAGGCGGCTTTGTTGGTTATCTGTCAGGTGGAACAATTTCAAACAGCTATTCTGAAACAAACATCACAACTGCAACTCAATATGTTGGTGGTTTTGCAGGTCGAGTGGCAGGTGGCACAATAACAGCTTCTTATGCAACAGGCACAGTAAATGCAACAAGTTTCAACGTGGGCGGTTTTGTTGGTTATACAACAGCTGGCACAATTTCAGATAGTTATACAACAAGTGCTGTTGTTGGTGTGCAATATGTTGGTGGTTTTGTTGGATATAACAAAGGTGCTGCAATTCAAGGCTCATATTCTGCAGGAAGTGTTTCAAATTCATCAAGCTACACAGGCGGTTTTGCTGGTTATCATTACAGTGGTTCAATCACAAATTCATATTC
>JAZNJP010000205.1:0-8933 GCA_045578125.1 Candidatus Gastranaerophilales bacterium
ACGACCCACCTTTTTTAATTCTAATTTATAGATTATGTATGCCACTTTTTAGATGGAACCCAAGCGCCATCTTCTAGGGCATATGTGCTCTCAACCGTTCTTACACCTTGCGCTGGTTTTGTAACTTTATCAAAATATAAAACTGGTTTATTATCTCTAAATAAAAGTTGCTTGTCTGATTTTTCACCCCCACCAAGCACATGGGTTGTGTTTTGTGCATATTTTTCTAAATCGCCATTTACAAATGTAATTGCTTTGTCGATTGTCCAAAAATCTTTGTCATAATTAATATTTTCATCATATTCACGAACTAAATCTGCCCATCTGAATAGAATTCCTTTTGTTAGCAAGTCGTGCACATTAAACCCGCCAGTTTTAAAATAAACTTGCTTATCTGCGCTTGAAGTGTTGCCACTTGCTTGATAATTTTCCCTATATCTTAAAGGATAAACAACGCCTCTTGTAAATTCAAATTTTTTATCTGCCGTTATTTTGCCATCAGTTGTCTCTGAATAATTTTTCACATAAGATTGCGGTGCACCATTTTCATATTCAATAAGATATGAATATTTTTTTCCTTCCTCTGTATTTTCTTCATTTTTTGCAACAGATAAAAGCTCATGATTGCAGGCTTTAACAACAACATTATTTTCAAAGTCTTCAATTGTTAAGTCGCCATTTGTGCGAAGCACTAAAGTGCGCTTTGGTTCGTCTTTATCATTTAATTCTCGAATTGTTTTTGTGCCATAATTATCAACTTCAACATCGTCGCCAGCTTCTCTAAAAAGTTTCAGCGCTTCTCTTACTTCAAATTTATATGTTCTTGTAATGTCTTCAATTTCATCTTGAACACTATCAACCACCGCGCCTGATGTTACTTGCATAGATTTCACATTAGCAAACATATCATCAATTTCTTTTGCTAATTCAACCCTTGGAAGAACTGCTTTTTCCTCGTTTATTGCCTCCATTTTTTTAATTGGGAGCGGATTAGGATTTGATTCTTGAATTCTTCTTCGAAAACTAAAATTTTTAATTGCACCAATTTTCATAATTCGCCTCTTTTTATAAAATTTCTTTAATATCTGATACGATTAATTCTTTCTTTAGACGATATTTTTCATACAATTTAGCAACAGAAACTCTGTCAGGAAATTCTTTTTTGGCACCATAGTTTAAAACTTTCACATCTGAATTTCCATAAAAACTTGCAATTTTTTGACCAAAGCCACCATCAAGCACACCGTCTTCTAAAGTTACAACCAGTTTATGGTTTTCTTTTAGAGAATTTAAAAGTTCTTTATCAAGCCCTGAAATAAACCTTGGATTGATAACAGTTGCTTTTATTCCTTCGCTTTCAAGAATTTTCGCAACTTCAAGCGCTAAATGATAAAAATTACCAACACCAATAAGTGCTACTTGCGAGCCAGATTGTGCCACTTTAAACTTGTTTAAAATAGAATAATTGGTTTCATCTGGAATACCTGTGCTTACAGGGTTCATAAAAGGAACTCTTATTGCAAGCGGAAATTCTTTATTTGTATATGAAAATTCAAGCATCTTTAAATATTCTTCTTTAGTTGCAGGCGCTAAATAAACAATATTTGGAATATTTGAGATAATTGGAATATCAAAACAACCAAGGTGCGTCATATCATTTGCTTGAATCGCACCCCAATGAACAAGAATGGTCATTGGTGAATTATTTAATGCTAAGTCTTGTGAAAGTTGATCGTAAGTTCTTTGCAAAAATGAACTTATAAGGAACAAATATGGATTTGCGCCATTTTTTGCACTTGCTGAAGCATAAGCAACAGCGTGCTCTTCTGCAATTCCAGTATCAATGAAATTAGCCCCAAATTTTTCTCTAACATCTGGCGTAAAACCAACAGCCCCAGGTGTAGCGGGGTTAATTGCAAAAACTGTTTTATCTTTCGCAATTTTATCTAAAAGAAAATTATTTGTGATAGTTGCATAAGTTTCTTCACCACTTGAATTTTGAGATTGTCTTATTTCATTATTTTCATCTAACAAATTTGGCACAATCCAATGAAAAAGCTCTTTATTTTCTTCTGCCGCCTTTAAACCTTTACCCTTTTGTGTTCTTATATGCACAACAATTGGGTTCTTAGTGTCTTTTACTTTTTCAAGCACTTCTATCATTTGTGATAAATCATTGCCATCTGGCACATAGCAATAATCATAGCCTAAGCTTTTAAAGAAATTGCACTCAGCTTGTCCGTTTGTTTCTCTAAGTAACCTTAAGTTTTCATACAAACCACCTTGGTTTTCAGCAATCGACATTTCATTATCGTTAACAATAACAATGAAATTAGAGCCCAAAGTTGCCCCATTGTTTAAGCCTTCATAAGCTTCGCCACCAGAAAGTGAACCATCTCCAATAATTGCAACAACATTATATTTTTCACCTCTTAAATCTCTTGCTTTTGCAATACCGCACGCAAGGCTAACAGAGGTTGAGGTGTGCCCTATAACAAAAGTGTCATGAGAAGATTCTTCTGGATTTGTGTAACCTGAAATTTCAAGATATTTTTCAGGATTTTCATAATATTTTTTTCTTCCCGTTAAAATTTTATGCGGATAGCATTGATGCGAAACATCAAAAACAAATTTATCCTCTGGCGAATTAAAAACTCTGTGAAGTGCAATTGTCGGTTCGATAAAGCCTAAATTTGGTGCTAGGTGACCGCCAATTGTGTTCACTTTTTTGATTATCAAAGCGCGCATTTCACTTGCTAGATTTTCTAATTCTTGATATTCAAATTTTTTTAAGTCATCTAGCGAATTTAATTTATCCAAAACTTTCATAAAAAACCTTCCTTATGAGAAGATTTTATCATTACATGGGTATTTTACGCAAGCTAGAACCACAAAATCTGTGAAGATTTTAGTACATATCGCCCATACCAAATGTAAAGAAGCCACTACTTCTATCAACACCACTTGTATTTGTAAGAGGAATACCGTAATCTAAGCTGATAGGTCCAATCCCTGGAATAAAGACTCTAAGCCCAATACCTGCAGAAATTGCATATTCTGGTTTGTCATACAAAGTATTCGATATTGTTCCGCCAAAAATTTTACCTGCATCAAGAAATGCGGCAAGTCTAACATTGTTTAAGAAAGTGTTTGATGTAAGTCTGTCAATAAATGGAATTGGGGTTCTAAATTCAACGCTACCAGACATAAAGCCTTTGCCTGTACCAACTTCAGATATATTAAAGCCTCTTAAAGAATATGGCCCACCAAGAGAATATGCCGCAAATTCTGGCATATTGCCATTAATTTTTCCGCCACCTTTAGCAGATAAAACTACGCTGGATTTTTTCCCAGCTGGTATGAATTTTTTAATTCCACCTGTTAATTTCCCGTATGAATTGTGGAAACCGCTTACATTTACAGCTTCTTCAAGAGTAACATTTGCAAGAACACCGCGACGAGCATTTGTTGCATTATCTCTCGTGTCATATTTTAAACCAGGAGCAAGTCTTACATAGAAACCGTCTTCAAGTTGTTCTTCGCGCAATGCCCAAGGGATTCTGTGTGAATTATATAAATATTTAATTCCAGCTTCGTCGCCTTCTTTCATTTTTACATTTTCAACACCAAAACTAATTGTGCCGAAAAGGTTTTTATACGCAACAAACCTATGAGAAAGATTCACTTCTGCGCCAATTTTTTGCTCAATTGCAAGCGGAACTTGATAACTTCCAAAATGTCTCACATACGCTCTTGCACCAAGGGAATTATATTTATTTTTAAAATATGGCTCAAGAAAACTTAATTCAGCTTGAATGTTTGGCTCGTCAATAACGCTATCGTCAGACATCAAAATACCAGTACCTGCCATAACATTCAAATTAAGTTTTTGACCTAAACCTCTAAAATTATTTTCGCCAAAACCAACAGAACCAAAAAACCCTGAAGCAGAATCGATACCTACACCTAAAGAAATTCTGCCTGTTCTTTGCTCTTCAACATTAATCGTAACCACATACTGGCCAGTTTCTGGGTTAAGAGCAATTTCTCTTTTAACATCGCCAAAAGCTTGAGTTCCAAGCAAGCGAGTAATGTCTGCTCTTGTTATATTTTCGTTGTAAACCGTTCCAGGGCGCAGCATAACATTTCTTGCAACAACATAATCTTTTGTTTTGGAAATGCCATCAATAACAACATCTTCGATTTTGCCTTCATCAATTGTGATATTTACAACGCCATCTGGGTCATCATAAACATCGACAACGCGAGCTAAAATATAACCACGAGTAGCATAAAGTTCCTGAACTTTCGCAATAGAAGCATTTAAAAGTTCAATATTTTGAGGGTGCCCAACAATATCATCCATAATTCTGTGAATTTCGTATGTTGGAATTACTTCCGCGCCTTCAATAGTGATACCAGTAACAGGCGGATTTTCTTCAACAATAATTCTTAACTTTAAATTTTCATTATCGATTTTAATAGGGAGTGCTTTGATTTTTTGGGTAAAATAGCCTGTTTTATAGATATTATTGAGGTCAACGCTCGTTTCTTTTTTGTTGTAAATATAGCCTTCTTTAAGATGCATTTGGTTTTTAACAAAATTTGTTTCGACCAAATTGTTACCTAAAATTTCAATTTCTTTAATATAATATTCACCTGCAAGCAAAGGTTTTTTCTCTTCTTTAATCTCTTCTTGAGGTGTTTCTTTGGCTGTTTGTTCTTGAGCTTCTTGAAGTGACTCGGCTTCTTGAGCAGTTGCATCTTGCTTTTCTTCTGTTTCTTCTTGAACTTCGCCACTTAAAATTTCTTTAGCTTCTTTTTCCAAAAGCTTATCTTCTGAGGCTTGTGCATTATCAACTTGAGATTGAATTTTATCAAATTCAGCTTGAATGTCTTCATCTGTTTGAACGCTATCTAACTGAGTTTGAGCATCACTTTGGGTTTGTTCAAAATTTTCTTCAATAGAATAAGCCCCGTTAATTTGAAACATTAACAAAGCAAAAATTAGTAAAAATTTATATACCTTTTTTCCCAATAATTCCATATTTAAAGTTAATAAAATTATAACTTTAAAAAAATATATGTACAAATTTTTTAAGCAATATTAAATAAATAATTTACAAATCAGACCGGAAACCATAAGAATTGCAAGCAAGTTTTAAAGAAAGAATATTTTCCCTTAGTTGTCTTGCATTTTGCTTTTTAGAATTGTCTTCAGCATAAAGAGCATATAACATATCACAACCAGCTGAAACCGCGACAGACGACCCTATTGCAGAGTTTAAATACTCAATTTCAACTATATCTTCAGCAACTTTAGGGCCAGCGAGCACAAGCGGAGAGTTAAAAGTTAATTTTTTTATAAGCTTTATGTGATTGCTAATTTCAGCAAGTGGCATATATCCACCCGCCTCAACCATTGTTTGAACGCCAGCTTCTCGTGCTCTTTGCACAAGCTCTCCTAAAAGTAAAAGCTCACTATAACAACTTCTAGTTGCAAATTCAAAAAGTGAATTAAAAGAAAAAACACAAGCTAAAGATAAAACTACATCATATGTTCTTGCAATGTCTAAAATCTCATCAAATGCTTCATAGTAGGGATTTTGAACTTTTTCTTTTTCAATATAGCCCATTAAATCTGAGGCAGGTTTTGAAAATAAATTCACATTTTTTACTTCTTTTTTATAAAGCTCTAAAATTGCGGGCGTAATAGTTGGGTAAATTGTAATAAAATCTGCCCCTTCTTCACATAATCTTTCAATGTTCTCAGTTATTTTTGAAGGTTTTAATTCGCTAATTCCCCCAACTTCTCGCACAGTTTCTAAAAGCGGGTTCACGCCATATGGCATATCAAATTCAGATGATATTTTCGCCCTCATTTCAGCATATTCAGAACTTGTTGAAACATCAAACACAACTTTAGCGCCTGCAAGAATTGAAATTTTTATTTTATCAGTTTCCTCTGAAGCACTAAAAACTTCAGGGTTATTGTTCAAACAAGCGCAAATCTTAGGAGTTATGCCAGAACCAAGTGCCAAAGGCGAAACTGCTTTGTTTTTATTTTTTAAAATAACAACCCTGCCTTCTGCTACTCTTTGTCTTAAAACATTCGGGTTAATTCCTTCAGATTCAGCAATTTTTGCAATCTCTGAGGTAATTATATTTTGTTGTGCTTCAATAATTTGTGTTGTCACGGTTTTACCCCTTAAGTTTTTTTATTTCTGATATTTGTTTTGCATTTAATTTTTGCACGCCACCAAGCACCATTGCGCCAAAATATGTCTCAGCATAAGCTCTCTCGGATTCTTACCCCATAAAACAAGTTCTAAGGTCAGCTCCTGCAATAATTACACCATGGTTTTTCATAAGAACAATGTTGTGTCCTTTTTTAAAATATTCAAGGCAATTGTCCGCTAGCTCAAAGCTTGAAGGCGTTGCGTATTTTGCAATTGGAATTTCACCAAATTGATATACAAATTCTGGTAAAATTGCATCTTTGATAGGAACACCAGCAACTGCAAATGCTGTGATATACGGGCAATGCGAATGGATAACTGCTTCAACATCTGCTCTCGCTTCATAAATTGCACTGTGCAAGTATTTTTCACCAGAAGGTTTTTTACCTTTTGATAATTGATTCCCTTGAAAATCAATAGTTACAATATCATCATCAATCAAATCGCCAAGACAAGAACCAGAAGAAGAAATTAAAATATTATTATTCTCGTCTAAAACACTGATATTTCCACTTGTGGCAGGGCTTAAACCTCTGTAATATAATCTTTTCGCCCAGTATATTAATTCCTCTTTTTTGTTCATAATTCTTTGCCTTGCGCCTTATTTTTTTTATGATTTAATTAATATAGCACAAATTTTTATTTGTGACTTCATACAAAGGGTGTGAGCTATATAACTCATCAAACAAAAAATATCATACTTGCCTCAAATGCCGGATTTTGCTACGGCGTGAAACGAGCAGTCGAAACAACAAAAAAACTAAAAGCAGAAAATCCTGATAAAGAAATTTGCGTTTTGGGCGAGCTTATTCATAACTCTCAAGTTATTAAAGAGCTTAACGACTTGGGTATTAAAACTGTTGAAACCCTGCCTGAGCATGGGTGTGGATATTGCGTGGTTAGAAGCCATGGCGCAAGTTTTGAAGTTTTTGATGAAATTAAAAATAAAGGGTTTGAGCTTGTTGACCTCACTTGCCCAGATGTAAAAAAAGTTCAAGATAAAGCAATTGAACTTGTTCGAGAAAATTATTTTCTTATTATTCTTGGAAAAGGTGAACACCCTGAAGTTATGGCAATTAGGGCAAATGCTGCTCGTCACACGGAAAATGGCAATGTTTTTGTTGCCCAGAATCTTAACGAATTAAAAGAAATTGAAGATATTATTAAGAAAAAATCAAAAGTCGGAATTGTTGTTCAAACAACTCAAAGGGCAGAATTTTTACAAGAAATTGTGGCATATCTTGCGCCAATTGCGAAAGAGCTCAAAATTGCAAACACAATTTGCCGCTCAACAACTCTCAGGCAAAATGAAGCTCGAGAAGTTGCCAAAAAAAGCGATTTAATGATTGTTGTTGGTTCTAAAAAAAGCGCTAACACAACGCACTTGGCTGAAATTTTAAAAAACATTACAAAAACAATTCACATTGAAAACGCAGATGAATTAGAAAATTATAAAAATGAAATTCAATTTGCGCAAAACATCGGAATTACAGCAGGAGCTTCAACTCCTGACTATATAATCAACAAAGTAATAGACAGTGTTAAATAAAGGAGAAAAAAACATGACAAACACAATGACTCAAGAAGAATTCGAAGCGTTGCTCGAAAATTCTTACACTTACAAACTCAACGTTGCAGACATCGTTAAAGGTGTTGTTGTAAAACGTGAAAAAGATGGTTTCCTTGTTGACATCGGTGCAAAAACAGAAGCTTTCTTGCCAAACTCTGAAGTAGTTAATTCAAAAGACCAAAACCCAGATGATTTCATCAAACTTTGGGACGAAAAAGAATTCTACATCACAAAAGACGAAGAAGAAAACGAAGTTATTGAATTATCACTTAAAAAACTTGCATTTGCTCAAGCTTGGCAAAAACTTTCTGAAGCAAAAGCTGCTAACGAAAGCGTTATGGCTCTTATCGTTCAATCTGTTAAAGGTGGTTTAATTGCTGAAGTATTTGGACTTCGTGGTTTCATTCCATCTTCTCAATTAAGAGCTGGTCTTGCAGGCGATACTCAAATTGATTCAGAATTAGAAGTTAAAATTCTTGAAGCTGATCCAAAAAGAAATAAACTTATCCTTTCTCAAAGACAAGTTTATGCTCAACAAAGAGAAATGGTTGCAGACGAAGTTATCTCTAAACTTGCTGTTGACCAAACTATCGAAGGTGAAGTTGTTAGAATTGCTGACTTCGGTGCATTCATCGACATCAATGGCGTAGATGGTTTACTTCCAATCTCTGAAATTTCTTGGGATAGAATTAAACACCCATCTGACGTTGTTTCACTTGGTCAAAAAATCGAAGTTAAAGTTATTAAAATTGACGAACAATTAAAAAGAATTTCACTTTCATTAAAAAGAATGGGCGCAAACCCATGGGATGAAATTGCTTCTAAATTCCAAGAAGGCGACATTATTGAAGGTACTGTAAACAAAATCACTTCATTTGGTATCTTCATCAACATCTTCCCAGGAGTTGAAGCATTACTTCCATCAGCAGAAATTTCAGACGAACAAGTTAACGTAAACGAAATGTTTACTCTTGGTCAAGAAGTGAAAGTTCAAATCAAAAAATTCACTCCTGCTGAACACAGAATCGGTCTTTCAATGAAAGGTATATAGTTCTTTTAAAAAAAAGACTTCAAAAAACACGAGGATATTAAATCCTCGTGTTTTTGTTTGCAGAAATAAGTTT
>JAZNJP010000206.1:0-1897 GCA_045578125.1 Candidatus Gastranaerophilales bacterium
AGCTTTAATCTGCCATATGTGGATTTTGTAATTTCGCCTGATTCAACAAGACTTTGCGCCTCTTTTAAATCAAGTGCGTTTGCTTCAAAAATTTTATTTTTATTTTCTTCAATTTTTTCTGCAATTTTTAAAAGTGCTTCATTTCTTCTTTCTGCTGTTTCAAACATAAGGTCAAGCGAAGCACCTTTTGCGGCTTGTGCTATGTTTTTAAAGTCTTCCATATTACTCCTTACAAAATAACCAAATTGTCTTTTGAGATTATATCGTCACTAATTTTAAAACCAAGAATTTTGGGGATATCTTCTGAATGTTTGCCCATAATTTTTTCAAAATCGGGTGAATTATAGTTTGCAATTCCTCTTGCAATTTCTTTTTCTTCAGAATTTAAAATAGAAATTACATCACCTTGGTTGAATTTTCCTTCAAGCCTTGTAACGCCAACGGGGAGCAAACTTTTATTTTCTCGTGTTAGAGCTTTCTCTGCGCCTTGGTTAATATATATTTTTCCTTCAATATTTGTAGCGTATGCTATCCAACGAGCTTTAGATGAAAGAGTTTTGTTTGGGAGGAATTTTGTACCAATTTCATCGCCATTAAAAAAGCTTTGAATTACATGTTCTCTATTGCCATTTAAGATAACTGCGAGTGCGCCAGAGTTTGTAACAACCTTAGAAGCTTCAATTTTTGTTATCATGCCGCCTCTTCCGCCGCTTGATGCGCCAGAGCCTAAAGCTTCAATTTCAGGAGTTATTTCTTCAACGACTTTAATATGTCTTGCGTCTTTATGTTCTTTTGGGTTTTTGTCATATAGACCATCAATGTCAGATATTATAACAAGCATATCTGCGTCTAATTTGCTTGCAACAAGGGCTGAGAGTTTGTCGTTATCTGAAAAGCAAACTGTTTCAATTTCAGATGTTGAAACTGCATCATTTTGATTAATTACAGGAACAACACCACATTCTAGAAGTCTATTTAGGGTGTTTCTTAAGTTTAAATACCTTCTTCTGTTTGAAAAGTCGTCTTCAACTAATAGAATTTGCGCAATTGTAATATTGTGTGCTGCAAAGCAATCTTCCCAAATTTTCATCAAATGCGGTTGACCAACAGAAGCGCATGCTTGCTTATCAAAAAGGGAGTTTTTTGATGTATTTTTTGGGTCAAGTCCAAGTTTTTTTGCACCAAGCCCAACAGCGCCTGAAGTTATAACAATTGCATTGTTGCCATTTTTAATTTGTTCTGCAATGTCTGCTACATAGCCAGAAATTCTTGCTATATCTATATCTTTTTCTTTATTGCGGAGTGAATTTGTTCCGAATTTAAATACTAATCTTTTAGCCATAAATCGATTTTAGCATAAAATTGGCATGCAACAAAGCATGAAAAATCATGTTTTTCGGCTGCTTTTTGAAAGACTGGTTATTTTTTAAAATATAAGTTTTTTTGAAGTAGCATGGTGCTATCAAGTATTAGTTAAGATTTTTTAAGAAATATTTATGTAAATCTTTTGTTAAGCAAATTCAGAAGGCTAAAATCCTTCAAAAATACGAGGAAATAATGAAACTACAAGTGTAAAATTACATTATATTCAGTTAGATATCAAAATAAATTTGCCCAAGGAAGATTATTCAGATACTATATTATGTAAGGTATCGAATCCAAATAAATCCCTACAAGGAGGATAATTGTTAGAAAACGGTTACATACAAATTTACACAGGTGATGGAAAAGGCAAAACCACAGCAGCGTTGGGATTGGCATTAAGAGCGCTGGGACATGGCTGGAAGGTTCTTATCATTCAATTTACAAAGGGTGATAAGGGTACAACATATGGAGAAATTGCCTCTTCGGGTCGCTTTGCGGATAACTTAGATGTTGTTCAATGCGGCTTAGACAG
>JAZNJP010000207.1:0-8543 GCA_045578125.1 Candidatus Gastranaerophilales bacterium
GATGTTCGTATTTGAAGATGTTGTGAACCTTGAAGATAAAGCAATTCAAAGGATTCTTCGTGAAGTTGATTCTAAAGATTTATGCTTAGCGCTTAAAGGTGTGAAAGATGAAATTAAAGATAAATTCTTGAACAATATGTCAGAACGTGCTCAAGCAATCTTGCTTGAAGAAATGGAATACTTAGGACCAGCTCGTGCTAAAGATGTTCAAGAAATGCAAACAAAAATTGTGTTCACAATTAGAAGCCTTGAATCTAGTGGTGAAATTACTATTTACAGAGATAGTGCTGAGGACGAATTAATTGACTAGGCTTAGAGGTTACAGTATCAATATGGACTCTTCCGTAACCGTTGGAGAAAAGGAAGAAGAAGTTCGCGTAGAGAGCGTTCAAGAAACGCAAATTCGAGACGTGATGGAGCCTATTTTGCAACGCGCTCGTGCTCAAGCGCAAGAAATTATAGATAACGCTCGTGCTCAAGCAAAAAAAGAAGTTGAAGAACTCAACCAAAGAAAAGCAGAAATTGAAAACGATATTGAAGCACTTAAAAAAACTGTTGCAGACGAAGGTAGAGAAGAAGGCTTCAAACAAGGCTACGAAGAAGGCTTAAAAAGCGCACAGGAAGCCTCTCAAGATAAAATCGATGCGGTTGATTTATTCGCAAAGTCGAATTTTGAAATTAAAAACAAAATTCTAAACTCAACAAAAGATGATATTTTAAATTTGTGTTTTGAAATAACAAAAAAAGTATGCTTCAAAGAGCTTGATGCTGAAATCTTGGGGAAAATTATTGATAAAGCACTTGCATTGCTTGAAACAAAATCTCAAGTAAATGTTATGATAAGCCCAAAACTAGCAGAAAGACTGCCTGAAGATTTCGACAAAAACTTTATGAATATAAGAATTATTCAAAATGCCAAAATTGCAGATGATTCAATCATTGTCGAAAGCCTTGCAGGAAACATCGATTGCTCTATTGGTGTACAAATTGATAAAATTGCAAACGAGATTTTAAATGAGCGAGCAGATTGAAAAAATTGATTTGCAATATGCAATAAATAAAGTAAAAGCCGTTGAAACAATCCAAGCTTATGGCAAAGTTGTCGAAATTATTGGGCTGATAATTGAGGCAGACGGACCAAAATCAAGCATTGGCGACCTATGCTATATCTACAAAGACGACTCTAAAACCAAAAAAATTATGGCAGAAGTTGTTGGTTATAGAGCAAATAGAATTTTACTTATGCCACTAAGCCCAATGGACGGTATTATGGCGGGTGCACCTGTTGTAAACACTGGTTCTGATATGAAAATAAAAGTGTCTGAAGCAATGCTTGGAAGGGTGCTTGACGGACTTGGAGAACCAATTGACGGTTATGGCGATATTGTTCCTGAAAAATTATATTCGACAAACGCAGAATTTATTAACCCACTTATGAGAAAACCAATTGATGAGCCACTTTCTCTTGGAATTAGAGCGATAGACGGGTTTATAACAGTTGGAAAAGGGCAAAGAATGGGGATTTTTGCAGGCTCAGGTGTTGGCAAAAGTACAACACTTGGCATGATGGCAAAAAACACAACAGCAGACGTAAATGTTATTGCTCTAATTGGAGAACGTGGCAGAGAAGTAAGGGAATTTATAGAAAAAACACTTGGCCCAGAAGGAATGAAACGCTCTGTTGTAATTTGCGCCACAAGTGAGCAACCGTCACTCGTTAAAATTAAAGCTGGTTTTGTCGCATGTGCTGTCGCTGAATACTTTAGAGATAAAGGCAAAGACGTGCTCTTTATGTTAGATAGCGTTACTCGTATTGCGCTAGCTCAAAGGGAAGTTGGGCTTGCAGTTGGTGAACCGCCAGCAACCAGAGGCTACACGCCAAGCGTTTTTGCGCTTATGCCAAAAATTTTAGAACGAGCTGGCATCAACGAAAAAGGCACAATCACAGGGCTTTACACAGTTCTTGTTGAAGGCGATGATTTCAACGAACCAATTTCAGACACTGCAAGAAGTATATTAGACGGGCACATTGTGCTTTCTCGCGACCTTGCACACAAAAACCATTATCCTGCAATTGATGTGCTTGAAAGTATTTCTCGTGTTATGAACTCAATTACAACCAAAGAACACAAAATGGCAGCAGGGTTTATTAGAAACCTTCTTGCAACATATAAGAAAAATGAAGATTTGATTAACATCGGCGCATACGCAAAAGGCACAGACCCACTTTGCGACAAAGCAATTGCCCTAAAAGACAAAATTGATAATTTCTTGGTTCAAGAAGTTATAGACAAAGCAAGCTACGATGTTACAATTAACGAACTTATGCAAATTTCGCAAATGTAATTAGTTTAAATATGCAATTGTAACACCATCTCCGCCTTCGGTTTCAATGTTTCCAGCTCTGAATTTTGAAACATAAGGGGAAGTTTTAAGATAATCTCGAACTGCAGATTTAAGCGCACCGAGCCCGTGCCCGTGGATTATCGTCACGCTTTCAACATTTTTTAAGCTCGCAAGGTCAAGATGACATTCAAGATTTGTGAGCGCCTCTTCCACTCTTTCGCCTCTCAAATCAAGCCTTAAAAGATTAACACCAAGCCCCGTGTTATCTCCAAAATCAACAGACACTTTTTGCAATTTCTTTGCTGGTTTTTTGTTTGTGAAAGCAAGTTTTGAAGTTTTAAGAGTGGTTTTGAGAAGCCCGAGCTGAATTTCGACATTACCTTTTTTATCAGGCATAGAAAGCAAGGTCGCAGGAGTATCCACGCCTTTAACTAGCACAGGAGAGCCAATTTTAATTATTTCCCAATCAATTTCTTCATATTTATTCGACAATTTTTCTTCATCATCTGCAAACTGCGCTCTTGCCTCAGCCTCTAATTTTGCAAGGCGAGAATAACTTCTTCTTGCGATTTTTTCAGATTTTTCTGCACGTAATTCATCGAGTGTTTCTTTAATTTCAGCACGAGCCGCTTCAAGCGCTGTTTGATATTTTTTCTTGAAATTCTCAAGTGATTTCTTTTTATTCACTTTAATGTCAGTTATTTTTTTCTCAAGCTCAATATTCTTTTCTTTCGCTTTTTCTTCTTTGATTTTTGCCGTTTCTTCAAGCTCTTTTAATGAACTATGAGTTTTTTGGATTTTCTCAAACATTTCATAGTTTGAATTTTGAGTTTTAGACAAAATATTTTTTGCTCTATTAATTATTTTTTCATCAATATTATAATTCTTTGAAATATTTAACCCGTTAGAGCTTCCTGCAAGCCCGATATAGAGTTTATATGTGGGCGATAGGGTTTTTGTATCAAATTCAACAGAAGCGTTTTTAAAATGCTTATTTTCATATTCTAAAAGTTTTAAACCGCCAAAATGAGTGGTGAGAATTGTGGTGCAGTCAAGTTTTGATAAATGTTCTAAAATTGCCTGCGCCAAGGCTTCTCCCTCGCTTGGGTCAGTCCCTGCCCCAAGCTCGTCAAATAAAACTAAAGAATTATCATCAACCGCTTGCATAATTCCTGAAACATTTTGAATATGCGCACTAAATGTTGAAAGACTTTGTGCTAGAGATTGTTCTTCAGAGATATCTGCAAACACTTTTTTAAAAGGATAAATTGTAGCATCAAGCGCTGGAAGGTGAAGCCCTGCACGAGTCATCAAAACAAAAAGCCCAATGGTTTTAAGTATTACAGTTTTCCCACCCGTGTTAGCACCAGTTATTATGAGCGAATTAAAATCTTCGCCAATTGAAAAATCATTTTCCACAATATTTTCAACATAATTTATTAAAAGCGGATGTCTTGCGCCTTGTGCTTTGATGATTTTTTTATCAGAAAGCGAAGGCTCAACACCTTTAATTTTTATAGAATAAGATGCTTTTGCAAAAATGAAATCAAGTTCAGATAAAACATTTTGTAAAAGAATTAAATCTTCTTTGTGTGTATGGAGTTCTTCGCTTAATTCTTTTATGATTTTTTCTTCTTCTTTGATAATACCTATTTCAATTTCTCTGAGTTTGTTATTTATTGGCACAAGCTCATTCGGTTCAATAAAAAATGTTTGCCCCGACGATGATGTATCGTGAATTATCCCAGGCACTTTTGTTTTAAAACTAGCACGAACTTGGAAAACAACTCTCTCCGCCCTTGTTGTTGGAGTTGTATCTTGAAGATAGCTCACAAAATTTTGGTTTTTTAAAAGTTCTGACACTTTATTTTTTAAATTTATTTCAGTGTCAATTTTTGCGTTGTGCAAAGCTTTAAGTTCAGGGTAAAGTGTTGGTAAAATTTTTAGGTTTTCATTAAATGTGAGAAATATTTTTTCTCTTAAATCTTTATTTGTGTATATTTTCTTTGTAATTTCACTCAATTGGTGTTTTTCAAAATCATCAATTTTTTTTCTTGTTTTTTCTGCCACAAGCAATGTTTTTGCAGAATTTAGAATGTCTTCTGCTGTTAAAATTTTAGTTTTTAAAATACGAGTGAAATCTGAAATATAGGAAATCGTGGAAAATGAAGATTCTCCCATCTCATCTAAAATTTGCCTTGCCTCAGTTGTTAGCGCTAAATTTTTCTCTATCTCTTCTTTAGATGTCGAAATTTCAATATTTTCACACCAAGAAGCACCACAAATTGTCATAGCACAAGCGGATAGGTCAGATATAACTTTATCAAATTCAAGCGATATGGCATACTTATCGAGTTTCATAAAATTATTTTACATTAAAATTAATTAAAATATGTAATTATTATTTCTTTAAGCTAAATCTTGTTAACCCCTCTGCGGCGCTTGAGCATACGCCATTTTTCTTTCTTTGGTTACATTTCTTTCTTTTTGTGTGCGTCAAAAAGAAAGAAATGAACAAGTGAAAAGATAAAAACCTTTATACTAAATGTTTTAAGCTAAAACTCGAGCTTCTTTTTAGGTACGGTTTCGTGTTCGCCGCCTGCTCCACGTAGCCGTCTTCACACGTCACACACCTTTGCCTCGCTCGCTCTCGTTAAGCGCAGTCGCACTAAAACTCGAGCTTCTTTTGGGGTACGGTTTCGTGTTCGCCGCTTGCTCATCGCAACCGTCTTCACACGTCACACACCTTTGCCCTCAGGGCGTTCGCTGAACTATCGTTCGCTCCTTGCCCTTCGGGTCATTTCCCAATACAAAAACTCTCGAAAATATTATTCAAAAGCTCATCTGTTACAACTTCGCCTGTAATTTCGCCAAGCACTAGAAGCGCTGTTTTAATATCAATTGAAATCAAATCTTGAAGTTCTTGAACACTGACTGCCTCAAGTGCGCAATTAATACTTTCAAGAGATTTCCTCAAGCACTCTTGTTGTCTTTGGTTTGTAATAAATTCAGTTTCAAGCACATTAAAAGCTGAAATTTTATTTTTAATTTCTTGTTTTAGCCTGTCAATTCCAGACATATCTTTTGTGCTTATCTGAATTGCGCTAACACCATTTTCTACAACACCCAAATCAGCTTTTGTTGAAATATAAATAAGTGGCTTTTCTTTATCTACAAGTTCAAAAATTTCATTATCGGCTTCTGTTATTCCAACATGCCCTTCATATAAAAGCAAGTTTATGTCTGCATTTTGCGCAATACTTATTGAATTTTCTATACCTATTTTTTCAACTTTATCAATTCCTTCATCTTGGCGAATGCCTGCAGTATCAATTAAAGTAGCGCAAATTCCATCAAGCTCAACTGTTTCTTGAATGCTGTCTCGAGTTGTTCCTGCAATATCTGTGACAATTGCTCTATCAAGCGCTAAAAGTGCATTAAACAAAGAGCTTTTACCAACGTTGGGACGCCCTGTGATTGCAATTTTAATACCTTCTCTTAAAATATTGTGGGATGATGCTGAAGCTAAAATATTTTCAATTTTTTCTTTTGCAAGGTTTAGTGCACTTTCAATGTCAGAATATTCAACTTCAGCCACGTCTTCTGGAAAATCAAGAGAAGCTATAATTCTTGCTAAAATCTCTTTTAGGACTTCTCTTATTTTTTCTATTTCAGCTCTTAGAGCACCCTCTAGATTATTTAAAGATTTTTCTGCCGTTTTTGCAGTTTTAGAACAAATTAAATCCATAACCGCTTCAGCTTCTGTTAAATCTATTTTATGATTTAGAAAAGCTCGTTTTGTAAATTCGCCACGTTCTGCTAGCCTTGCACCACAAAAAGTCACAAGGTTAAGAATTTCTTTGATTATAATTGGCGAACCATGTGTTTGAATTTCAATTGTATCTTCGCCTGTAAAACTTTTTGGATTTTGGAAAGGAAGAAGTATAACTTCATCTAATTTTTTACCATCACGAATTATCCAGCCATGGTTAATTCTCCCAATTTCAAATTTTTTTGAGAAAATTTTTTCAGCAATTTCAAAACTTTTATCGCCACTTATTCTTATGATACCCACACCACTATATGTTAGAGGTGTTACAGGTGCTACAATTGTATCGAATAAATTTTTCATGTTTTCATTCTACCATGTTTTATGTATCATAGAAATAAATTATAAACGGAGAGATGACAAATGGGAATTGATTTTGTAACAATCACAATAAACATACTTAAAATGCTTGCAGATAGCTTACATTCTTGGGGGCTTGCAATCATTGCTCTTACAATTGTAGTTCGTGTTCTTATGTGGCCATCAAGCGTCACTCAACAACGTTCTATGCGTGATATGCAAATGCTTCAACCAAAAATGAAAGCTATTCAGGAAAGATATAAATCTAACCCTGAAATGATGCAAAGAAAAATGATGGAATTTTATAAAGAGCATAAATTCAACCCAATGGCAGGTTGCTTACCTATGCTTATTCAATTACCTATTTTCATTTTGCTTTATTCAGCTCTTATGAGCCCACAATTTATTGAACTTGCGGGAAAAACTAATTTCTTGTTTATTAACAGACTTGACGCAACAATGAAAAGCAATGCTGGGGTAAGTTTCGACAATAAATTCTCAGCAGGCAAAAATTCTCAATTCCAAACAGCAAAAAATATAGTTGTATATTTTGGTAATGAAAAAAGCGAAGAAAAAGTTGATAACCAACAAAAAGCAATTGAAGTTCAAGGAGATATTGTTCCTGGGCAAAACATTGATTTCAAAATGCACTTAGATAGCATTAAGCTTCGTTTTGAACAATTAGATAAAATTACAAAAGCAGAAGTTGATGTTCAAAATATTCAAACAAGAGAAACTGAAAAATTAACTTTTGTTAGAGATGGAAGTATCTTAAAAGCTTCAATTCCAACTCTTGTTGTGAAAGAAGAAATGCACTATGATGTTTTATTCTTAGTTGCGCTATTCATTCTTACAATGTGGTTAAGCCAAAAAGTTATGATGGCACAAAACAAAAATGTTCCACAAGACCCCCAACAAGCTGCTATGCAAAAATCTATGGGAACGTTTATGCCAATTATGGTTGGTATGATGTTTGTGTTCATTCCAATCCCTGCAGGTGTTTTATTATATCTTGTAACAAGCAATTTATTCCAAATAGCACAAACTGTTATCATCAACAAACAACTCGATGAAGAAAAGAAATTAAAAACAGAAACAACAGATGAAACAGGCGCGAAAGTTGTTAAAGCAAAAGAAGTGAAAAATGTTGAAGAAGAAAAATAATTACATAATTCATAAATTAAAAGCGGTCTAATAGACCGCTTTTTTATTACCATTTATTGCTTCTGCAAAATTAAAGAAGCCCTGCCCTTAATTCTTCATTTGATTTTGGGCTAAGATAAGCAGGCGCTATATCAAACACAGTTTTAGCGCCACATAAACCTTCTTCATTTAACTTATAAGCAGCTCTTGCGTATGCTACAAGCACACTTGCAGTAAATTCTGGATTAGAATCAAGCTTCAAAGAATATTCAACAATATGGTTTACATTGTCGCTTGTTTTTCCACTTCTTAGAACAAAACCGCCGTGAGGAATTCCTGAATGGTTTTTATCTAATTCTTCTTTGGTTATAAAATGCACTGTTGTATCATAATCTGCGAAATAATTTGGCATTGTTTTAATTTCTTGTTCGATTTTTACTTTATCAGCATCTTCTGCCGCAACTACAAAACATTCTCTTATATGTTTTTCACGAGTTGTAAGTTCTGGGTTTTTACCAGCGCGAACTGCATCAAGTGCAGATTCTACAGGAATTGTATATTGTTTAGCATCCACTACACCTTCAATTCTTCTAATTGCGTCGCTATGCCCTTGACTGACACCTTTACCCCAAAAAGTGTAATCTTTTCCGTTTGGCAAAATTGCGTTTCCATAAAGTCTATTCAATGAAAACATCCCAGGATCCCAACCAACAGAAATTATACCAATTTTGCCTGATTTTTTAGCCGCTTCATTAACGCGAGCAAAGTGCTCAGGAATTTTTGCATGTGTATCAAAGCTATCGATAACATTGAAGTTTTCTGCGATTGCGGGAGTTGATTCGGGAAGGTCCCTTGCACTTCCGCCACAGTTGATGATAACATCGATGTCGTCTTTATAGTCTGTGATTTTATCAAAGGGATATAC
>JAZNJP010000208.1:0-2033 GCA_045578125.1 Candidatus Gastranaerophilales bacterium
CCTCCGACTTGGTTTTGTTGGTGGTGCCATTGCTTCACCTATTATTGGTGCTGGCTTCAAAGGTGCAGGCAAATTAGGTTCTAAATTTGGTAGCGAAATAAGTGACGCAATAGATGATAAGCTAGCAAAAAATGCGATTAAAAAGCATTTGACGATTTCAGGAGATACTTGCGTTTTAAAAGCCGATGGACACTCGATTTCGGTGCCCAAAAGTGAGCTATCTGATGAGATTTTAAAGGCAATAGATGATGGTGATAGCGCTTCAATTTATAAATATGCCCAAGGTGCCATAAAAGAAGAAACCGTCTATAAGCCAATAAAACTTGATGCAAAGGCAAAAACTGGGCAAGATATAAGAAGTATTACCGCTAACGATTTAAGTAAATTATCGCCCGACGATTACAATTTAGCTATTGAATTTATAAATAAAAATATCCCTCCTTCAAAAGCTGCTGATGTTGCAGTGCTTTATAGAGCCAAGCCCGATGTGATTGATGACTTGTTGAGCAATCAAAAAGTTGCTGAATACCCTTATTATGTTTCTGATTTAGCAATACTTGGCGATGCCGAGCGAAAAGCAGCGCTTGCTGCAATAGGCGAGGGTGTTAGTATTCCTTCTGCAATTTCAGAAGCTAAGGACTTAGTAAGCGGGGAAAAGACCGCGGAAATGATAATTAATTCCAAAAAAGGGATGAAAAATCCTATCACTCCAAAAGTTGAAGAAGATTTATCTGTTCTTGCAAAAAAACTCTCAGATGAATTTGAAGCTAACAAAAATATTTCAAAAAATGATTACAATTCTTTTATTAACTCTGAAAACGGGATTACTCTCACGGATTCCGATACCAAACTTTTCGGAACGCGTCCAAAGGGTGAAAGCTCTGTTTTAGCTAAATTGAAATCAAAATATGAAGCAGGAAACCTCACGCTTGTTGGCTCAGATGAGCAAATATACGCTAATGCCAAAAAGGCAATCGGTGATGCTTATGGTGCGAGATTGCAACTCCCTTCTCTTTCGGGCGATGAGCTTGCTTCTTCTCTTCAAAAATTTGGCTACACTTCATCCGGTGCGAGCGATGAATTTATGGTTGTTATACAAAAAGTTTCAAAGGGTGAGCCACTCGCATATTCAGAGTTGGGTTATCTAAAGGTCTTGGATGATTTAAAAGAAAAACAAAATAAGCCGATATTTGGTGCATTATGCACTGAAATTGAAAATGGTCTTGAAATCACAGAATTAAATAATTATGGTAATAAAATTTCTTCATATTTTACTGATTCTCAAGTGCAACAAATTCGAGATATTTACTACAATAAACACGGTAAAAACCTAACAACGGTTACCCTAAATGCGGATAACTTTAGGACGCAACAATACAATAAGGCTCTTGATGAATTGCAAATCCTTGCAATGCAAAATGGAGAAGATATCACCTCGATTACTTCAGACGATATTACCAAATATATTGATGTTTCAAGCAAAGGTGCGGTTAAAGGTTCTGGATATACTTCCGCTCAAATGAACATAACTCAAGGTGACGATATGTTTAGTGAATTCCAAATTCGAGGAATTGAAATAAATAAATTTGGTGATGTTGAACATATTCCATATGACATAAGGCAAGGTAAAATCACTGCAAAAAATATTGAATATTCTGATATTTACAATTTATTTATAGATATGTCGGACACCAGTTTTGACTACTATAATACTTACTTAAGCAAGGTGTATGAATATCTCCGCTTAAAAGAACTTGGCATTGCAATTGGTGACTTCCCAATTCTTGATGCTAATAAATTAAAATACAGGGATGGCACAAAAATCGCACGGCAAGATGCTGATAAATTAACATACAATGGTCTTTTGAAATTTGGTCACTAAATAAATTTACAAGTTTTAGGTATGTATAATATAATAGGAAATATATATGAAATTAAATTCAATGACAGGAAATCCTAACAACAATAATATAGAAACTATGATATCAAGGCTGAACGACATGTCTCCAGCCGATAAAATGCAAATGTTTTTG
>JAZNJP010000209.1:0-4534 GCA_045578125.1 Candidatus Gastranaerophilales bacterium
TCATATTAATTATAACTAAAAAATACTACGTGTATATGGCGAATTTTTTAAAAACATGGTGCATAATATGAATAAACCATGGATAAAAGTAAAAATTCAACCCCATTTAGCCTAAGTAAGGCTCGTTTTAAAAACTCTCATGCGGTATTTCAAGAGGTGAGTGTTAATTTTGACGAGAATAATTTTTTCAACACTAAAAAAGAAGAGGTTGTTCCTGCTATTGAAGAGCCTAAAAAATCCTTAAAATTAACAAGACTGAATGATTATGATGGCAATATTTTATCAAACGTGGCTACAATTAATACAACCAAAAAAACTTTTAGAGAAAAAATAGAAAAAATTACAAAACCTAAATTTCAAATAGAAAATTTAATCCCCAAATCTTTTGAAGATTTGTTTGCTTTGTTTTTCCCTAATTTATATAAATCGACAAAAGTGCGTGAAACATTGAAAAGGCTAAAAGAATTAAACAGAATTGCACATGAGCTTGCAACCACTAAAATTCCTTATGGCGAAAACAAGGAAAGATATGACGAGCTTTTTGAAAATTTGAAAGAAGCTTGCACAATTCAAACAAAATTAAAGAAAAAGATAAGCTAAAATTAATTCTTTGTTAATTTTCACGTGTTTTTCTACATCTTGTGGTAAAAATAAAATATGTTGAGGAGAATTATTATTCATTGGACAGCAGGGGAATATAACCCCAACTCCTGCGATTTACATCATTATCATTTTTTGATTAACAATTTGGGCAATGTTCTAAAGGGCACACATTCCCCTAAAGACAATATTTGTTGTAATGACGGAATTTATGCAGCACATACAAAACAAGGAAACACTGGCTCTATTGGAATTGCTATGTGTGGCATGTATGGTTTTAAAAATTCTGAATATGTTGGCGATTTTCCGCTAACCAAAATACAGTGTGAAGCTTGTTTTGAATATTGTGCAAAACTTATGAAAAAATATGGTATCCCAATTGATAAAATTTATACACATTATGAATTTAATAAAATGAAAAATATAAAAACAGGAAAAATAGATATTGTTCACCTTCCGCCTTATCCTGAAATCAAAAAAGACAAGGTTTTAGATTTTATAAAAAACAAAATTTCTTGGTATCAAACTATCTCACAAATTTAATCATTGAATCTTGTGGGTAAACTTCTTCAATTAAACCGTCATGAGATTCAAAGAAGCAGAACGAAAAGTTTTGCCCTTCATAAATTTTTAAATCCTCATAAGGCACTGCAACTTCAATTGTGTCTTCATATGCTTGTTTAATTTTTGCAAATGGGTCATAAACCCAAAGATTGCTTTGTGTTGCATTTGCAAGTCTTGTTTTTTCAAGCTTATTATTATCAATTGAAATTCTTATTTCATGTGAGAATTTGTTTTTAACAACTGGATAAAACTTGTCAGATTTATTGCAAAGTTTAATCACAGAAGAATATTTAGCATTTTCTTTTATTATGTAGATATAAATTTGGCAATTTGGGTTTGCCATATTATTCATATTTATTTTGTTTAATTCAATTTTAAAGTATAGATTATCATTATCCGCACCAAAACAAATGCCTTTAACTAATTTTTTATTAGAAAAAGTTGGTGAATCTGGTAAAAATATACAACCTGCGTCTTTCCAGTTGTCACTGGTTAAGTCTTTTTTGCCATCAATCATTGGGCTTATTTGTTTTCTTGGTTGTTTAATTGGTTTTCCTGCAAGCGAAGTTAATGGCAAGTCAAGATATGCAGGATACTCTTTGTTTAAAATTCTATATGTGTTTTTTAGTTTTTCACGGAATAAGTGGTCGAAAATATAATCTCTTCCTGAATCATTTGGTTCACCATACCACCAAAACCAATCGCTTCCTTGGGCAACAAGAATTTCATGGCGAGCTTGTTTTAAGAGAGCTTTTTCTTCTTTGGAATTACCCATTTGTTCTTTTATATTTTTGTAATCTTCTATTGTTTTGTTTATATAACTCCAAGCAAGGTTTTTAATTGGTTCGCCTATCCATAAGTCAAAATTTTTATTTATCCAAGAACCACTTGATAATTTTTCAAGAGAAATTGTTTCTTTGTTATCATTTATATATTCGCTTAATAATGTTGTTTCAAGTGTTTCGTCTTCTTCAATAAGCGAATATAGTGTGCTTAAAAATTCAAATCCATTTTCTTCGTAACTTTCCCAACAATTTTCACCATCCATTGCAATTGTAATTAGGTGCGAATGATTTGGCGAATTTTCAAGTCTATTTTGAACATATTTTAATTTATCAAAGAAGTGCATTGCAGCCTGTTTTGAATTGTGACTTCCATATGAAAAACTAATTAAAGTCGCAAAATATGAATCAGAGAAAATTATATTTGTGTTGTCATGTTTTTTAAGTTTATACGTGCTTGCTAAGAAAAATGGGTCAATAATATTTTTTTCGAAATCTCTTAGTGATTCTTTATTTAAAGTTTCTTCTAAAAGGCCATATTCTGCAATTGTCCATTTTATGTCAAAACTATCTAAAAGCTTAACTGTTGCAGGGCTAATGCATTGTTCTGAAAGCCAAATGCCAGCGGGCTTTTTGCCAAAATGTCTTTCGTATTCTTCAACTCCTGTTTTCACTTGATATTTAGCATCGTCTGCCATAATTTTTGCATCAAGTGGCAAATTAATTGAATATTTACAAGGTAATTCTTGCATATTCAACACAAGTGGAATAATTGGATGCGAATATGGGCTTGTTGAAATTTCAATTCTACCTTCGTCTTGATATTTTTTAAACTCAGGGATAATCCTTGAAATAATATTTTTTGAAATTTCATATATCGTGCGTCTATCTTCAAGAGTATAATTTTTTTCTTTTTTTATGAGTTGTTTTAACTCTTTATATTCAGAAAAATGTCTTTTATTTATCCAACATAAATTGTAGTTTGTAATAATATCTATATATTCTTGATTTGTAAAAATGTTGATATCAAGCTCGTCTAGTGAGTTTTTTCTGTTAAATAATTCGGTATAATAACTTTTTTGTGTAAGCATTTTGGTGTTTACATCAAAGAAATTATCAAGGATAAAAAGTTTGTCTTTTTCATTTATTTTTGTTTCATCGCAAAGTAAATATTGTGCATGGACATCTAAAAAACCTTGCGAATATTTTTCAAGGGTTTTGAGCAAAATTGGAGTAATATTAAAATTTAATTTAAGATTTTTGAAATCATCAATGTATTTTAACATTGCCAAGTAGTCTTTTGTTGCGTGAAACCTCGCCCAAGGCATCAAAAAACGACCGTTCTCGTTTTCTTGATAAGAGGGTTGGTGAAAGTGCCAAACAAAAGCTATTTTTAACTTTTCCGTCATAACTACAAAAATTATATCATTTTTGGTGGGGGTTGTAAAACTATAATTTACACAATTCTTAGCCAATTATTGAATTGATTTTTCAAAAAATAATGTTAAAGATAATTTATGAAAAAATTGATTTTGATTTTCTTTATTTTGCTTTTTCCTTTTGCATATGGTGCGACTTTATCTGGCGGTGTAAGTCAAAATGTAGATAATGGTTTTATGGGAAGTTGGCTTGTGAGCGGCGAACTTATAGGCGAGCCAATTAAAGGTTTTCAGGTAAAAACTAATCAATTTTGGAACTTGGGAAAAATAAATAACGTCATGATTTTGGAGAACAGATTAACGGGCGCAAGGGGTAAAATTAAAATAGACAAAGCATTTACGGGTGAAAAATCTTATCTAAAATTCACTAATATTTGTAAAAGCGGAGACCCACAAACTCACCAAATTATATTAAAAGAAACCCCTGAAATTTATTTAAGTGGAAACAAATTTGAAGGAATTGACACTTTTGAAATTAAGAAATATAAAAATGGTACCTTATATCAAGAAGAGATGGTAAAATATAAAATAATTGGGAAAAAGATATACTAAAACATTAAAGAGTTAGAGGAAATATGGAAAAAATTTTTGATTGTATTATATTGGGCGGTGGCCCTGCGGGGATGAGTGCTGGGATTTATTGTGCAAGAGGAAATCTAAATTGTGCGATTTTGGATATTTCAATGTTTGGTGGCGCACCTGTTAATTATTTGGAAATTGAAAATTATCCTGGGTTTAAAGAAATTGAAGGTTGGGAATTAAGTGAAAAACTGGAAGAGCATTTAGATAAATTTAATGTTCAAAAGTTCCCTGCTGTTGAAATAAAATCTGTTGATTTAGTTTCTCCTGTTAAAAAAATAACTTTGCTTGATGGAAAAGAATTTTTAGCACATTCAATAATTATTGCATGTGGCGCATGCCCTCAAAAATTAGGGGTCGAAGGAGAAATCGAAAACATTGGTCACGGTGTAAGTTATTGTGCCGTGTGCGATGGTGCATTTTATAGAGATAAAACCGTTGCTGTTGTGGGCGGCGGAAACGCAGCCGTTGAAGAAGCGGGTTATTTAACTCGTTTTGCAAATAAAGTTTATATAATTCACAGAAGAGATGAATTAAGGGCAGACAAAATTGTTCAAGAAAGAGCATTTA
>JAZNJP010000210.1:0-6224 GCA_045578125.1 Candidatus Gastranaerophilales bacterium
CAGGTTCTCGTATTAAAAAAGCGCAAGATTACATCGGCAATGAACCATTTTTATTGACATATGGAGATGGCGTTGCAGATGTAAATATTAACGAAATTATCGAATCGCACAAAAAAACAGGAAAGTTAGCAACACTTACCGCTGTTCAGCTTTCAGGAAGATATGGCGCGTTGGTAATTAAAGAAGATAACATTATTACCACGTTTTCTGAAAAACCAAAGGGTGAAGAAAGCTGGATTAATGGCGGATTCTTTGTTTGCGAACCAGAAGTTTTTAACTATATTGAAGAAGGTAGCGACAATATTATTTTTGAGCGCGAGCCACTTGAGAAATTAGCAAAAGATAATCAATTAAACGCTTATAAACATACGGGATTTTGGCAATCTATGGACACATTGAAAGACAAACAAGATTTAACCAAAATGTGGCAAAATGATGTTGCGCCTTGGGCGTTATGGCAAAATAGATAGGAAACAAATGAATTCACTTGAAAAGAAAATGGTTTCAACCCTGCTTGATTTAAAAGAAAACTATAATGTCATAGGCATTAAAGCCGAATTTGAAGCAGAAGGCACAAGACTCGAAGAGGCTTCAAGACTTAAAGAAGTGGTTACAAGAGCAGGACTTGATTTAACAATTAAAATTGGCGGTTGCGAAGCAGTAAAAGATATGTATGACGCAAGAACAATTGGCGTAAGCACAATTGTTGCACCAATGATTGAATCACCTTATGCTGCAAAGAAATATTTGCAAGCTACAAAAATGGCTTTTCCTGATGACGAGCAAGCAGAAATGAAATTTCTTATCAACATTGAAACAATTTATGGCTTTAAACATTTGGAAGAAATTTTAAATAGCGATTTTTCTAAAGACTTAACAGGCATAGTGTTTGGGAGAACAGATATGTGTGGTTCGCTAGGAATGAGCAAAGACGACATAAACCACGAAACAATTTATGAATATGCAGAAAAGATTGCAAACATAACAAAAAAATATAATAAAGAACTCGTGATAGGTGGCGGTGTTTCAAGTATGTCTTTACCGTTTTTTAAAAGATTGCCAAAAGGCTCATTAAATAGATTTGAAACAAGAAAAGTTATTTTTGACGCACAAACCGCCCTAGAAAACAAAGACGCTGACAAAGGCATTTTGAAAGCAGTTGGCTTTGAGTTGATGTGGATAAAAAATAAGCAAAATTTCTATAACGCAATTTCACATGAAGATATCAAAAGAATTGAGGTTCTTGAATCAAGATACAAAGACTCCATAAGAGAAGCTGGGGGCTTTGTTGGGTAACAAAACAGAGCTTACGAAATGATTAAATTATCAGATTACATTGCAAAAAGATTAAAGGAAGTGTATGACGTGTGCCATGTCTTTATGGTGTCAGGTGGCGGCGCAATGCATTTGAACGATAGTTTTGGAAAATATATTTCTTACGTATGTAATCATCACGAACAGGCAAGCGCAATTGCTGCCGAAGGCTACGCAAGAGTTAACCAAGAATTGGCAGTCGTAAATGTAACAACTGGCCCAGGGGGACTGAATTGTTTAAATGGAGTTTTTGGAGAATGGACAGATTCAGTGCCCGTGTTATATGTTTCTGGACAAGTAAAAAGAACTACAATGCTTGCAAGTTGCCCTGATATTCCGCTAAGACAACTTGGCGACCAAGAAGTTGATATTATTTCTTGTGTTAAACCGCTTACAAAATATGCGACAACCCTAGAAGATGCAAACGATATTGAATACATCTTGGATAAAGCGGTTTACCTTGCAACACATGGAAGAAAAGGACCTGTTTGGATTGATATTCCGATAGATTTGCAAGCAAAGATGATTGATGAGGCATCGCTTCGCAAATATGATTCAAAAGAAGATGAACTCATCTTGCCTGAAATTAATGATGAAATTTGCAAACTAAAAGAACTTTTAAAAAATTCCGAAAAACCTTTAATTGTTGCAGGACATGGAATAAGATTGTCTGGCGGACTTAAGGAATTCAAAAACCTACTAGAAAAACTTGAAATTCCAACCGTAACAACATTAAATGGGTTTGACGTAATTGAAGAAAAAAACCCAAACTTTATTGCAAGAATTGGAACAGTTGCAAATAGGGCGGGAAACTTTGTTTTGCAAAATGCAGATTTAGTTATTTCAATTGGCTCAAGAAATAACATTAGACAAATTAGCTACAACCCAGAAAATTTTGCAAAAAACGCAAAACTTGTGTGTGTTGATATAGATAAAGCAGAACTTGATAAACCAACAATTTCTCCAGAACTTAAAATTCAAGCAGACGCCAAAGATTTCATAGAAAAATTATTATGCGAAAAAGATTTTATATGGAAGAAAAATGAAAATTGGCTAAATTGGTGCAGAGAAATAAAAGCAAAATATCCACCGTTAACTGAAGCAAAAAGAGTGGGGCACAATCCAATTGAACCTTATTATTTCATAGAAAAATTAATTGAAAAATTTAGCGATGATGAAATTATGGTGGGTGGAAACGGCAGTGCATTTTTTCTTCCTTTTCAAGTGGGCAAAGTAAAAAAAGGCCAAAGATATATTTGGAATTCAGGCGATGCTTCAATGGGCTATGATTTGCCAGCTGCAATCGGTGCGTGTTTTGCAAACAATAAAAAAAGGGTTATTTGCCTTGCAGGCGACGGCTCAATTATGATGAACCTGCAAGAATTACAAACAATAATCCACTACAATTTACCTATAAAACTATTTGTTTTAAATAATGGTGGCTACATTTCCATTCAGCAAACACAAAATAATTTCTTTGAAGGCAGAATGACGGCTTGCACTGAAAATTCTGGCGTGAGTATGCCAGAATTTACTGAACTCGGAAAAGCTTTTGGATTTAAGACAATTAGAATTGAAAAATTGGACAATTTGGAAGCACAAATTGAAAATGCCTTAACTTCACAAGGTCCAATTCTTTGCGAAGTTATGCTTTCGCCAAACTATATTTTTGCGCCAAAACTTTCAGCAAAAAAACTGGAAGACGGAACAATGGTGTCGCCAACATTAGAGGACTTATATCCTTTTGTTGATATAGAAAAATTTGAAGGATAAAAGCCAAAATGGAAATTCAAAACATTCTAATTACAGGCACTGGCGGTTTTATTGGTAAAAGTTTAAAGAAATATTTCGAAAAGAAATATAAAATTTTAGCACCAAGAAGCTTTGAACTTGATTTACTTAATGAAAAGGCTGTGAAAAAATATTTTGAAGACAATAAAATTGATTTCATTATCCATGCAGCATCGGTTGGGGGAGAAAGAGAGAAAGAAGATAGAGCCTCAACTTTAGACGATAATTTGAAAATGTTTAAAAACTTGATAAATTCAAGGAGTATAGGCATAAAAATTATAACCTTTGGCTCAGGCGCAATGTACGGCAAATCAAGAAATTTGCACAAAGTGAAAGAAAGTGAAATCGGGAAATTTATTCCAGTTGATTTGTATGGTAAATCCAAAATGGAACTTTCAAAAATTATAGAAAAAACTGATGACGCGATTTGTCTTAACATTTTTGCTTGCTATGGAAAAGATGAAAAAGAAACAAGGTTTCCGAGCTATGCAATAATTAAAAATTTAAAAAAAGAAGAAATTACAATTGAAAATAATGTAGTTTTTGATTATCTATTCATTGAAGATTTGGAAAGAATTGTCGAGCATTTTGTTACTCATTGGACAGATAAAAAAAGCATAAATGCAACACCAACAAAAAGCACAACAATTAAAGAAATTGCAGAACTTGTAAATAAAATAAGCGGATATCAAAGCAATATTAAAGTATTAAACTCATCACTAGAAAAAGAATACACTGGGGACAATTCTCTCCTCTTAAAGGAAATTCCAAATTTTGATTTTACTGATTTAGAGCTAGGACTAAAAAAGCTGTTTGAGCATATAAAAGCTAATCAAAATTAATTCTTTCTTTTTCAATTACAAGTGGCTTTTTGTTTATTCTCGTATAAATTGCGCCAATATATTCCCCTAAAACGCCAATAAAAAACAACTGCACTGACGAGAAAAAGAACAAGCCAATAACAAGCGGAGCTTGCCCAACTGAGAATGAATTCCAGAAAATTAATTTATAAATAAAATAAAAAATTGCAATCATTAAACTTGCAAAAGATAAGATTGAACCAATAAAGGAAGCAAGTCTTAGCGGCAATTTAGAATGTTTGATAATTCCTATCATTGCATTATCGTAGAGTGTATAAAAATTATTTTTGGTTTTGCCGTGTTTTCTAAGGGGTTGAACAAAAGGAACAATGGCTTGCTCAAAGCCAATTTCACAAATCAAACCTCTAAAATATGGATATGGATCATCAATGGTTCGAACGATATCAATAATTTGTTTGTCATACAAACCAAAACCTGTGCAATTAGGAACTAATTTAACACCATCGTCAGCAATTGTTCCAATTAAAAAATAAAAAGATTTTCTAATCCAATTCATTAAAAAGAATTCTTCAGATGAATTTTTTTGTCCTAAAACAACTTTATAACCTTCTTCCCATTTTTTGATAAATTCAGGAATAAGATTAGGAGGGTCTTGTAAATCTGACGCCATATAAATTATCGCATCACCACTTCCGCTAATCATTGCCCAGTAAGGAGAGCGGATATGCCCAAAGTTTCTTGCGTTAAAAATAACCTTTAAATGTTTGTCTTGCTTAGCTAATTCTCTCAAGATTTTAGGACTATTATCAGTTGAGCAATTATCAACAATAATTTGCTCATATTCGTATTTGCCCTCATATGCTTGCATTTGCTCGCGAACAGAGTTATAGAGAATTTCTATATTATCTTCTTCATTAAAACAACTTGAAACTATACTTATTTTTTTCATTTATCCCCAACTTATAATTTATAATAAACCCAAACATTATCTGGCGAAATATAAGGCGCACCCAAGATTTTTGACAATTTAAGTAATTCTTCAGGATATGGATAATAACCCTTAGTGTCAATCAATATTCCGTCAAAACCTTCCGTTTTAAGCACGGCAACTAAAGAATTAGCATTTAAGCTTGAATATTCTTTATATTTCTTATCTAAAAATGAGTTTTTAACTGCACCATATGAATATTGTATTCTGTTTGAAAAAACAGCAGGTTTTGCAAGCTCATAGTCATACATTGCACCAGATGGTCTGCCTTCAGGAAAATCAAGATAAGGAAGAGTGAAAACTTTTATTCCTAGGCTATTTTGAGATTCAATATGATTCACAAGAGCCATAAGTGAATAAACTTCATTTTTAATTTGCTTTTGTTTATAAGCGAAGTTATAAGCAGGAGACGATTGATCAAAAAGCGCAAGAATAAAAAACAGCACAACTAAAAGGTTTGTTAGTTTGCTAGTATATTTTTTTGTACAGCTTTTAAGAAACAAACAAAGTGCAACAAGCGCAAAAAATGCGATAAAAATGCTTATTCTGTTACAAGAGCGCAATTGTGTTAAGCCAAAAAATGCAAAATAAGACAAGAAGCCACCTGAAACTGTCAGCAAAACAGATGATATGGTCAAAAAGCCAAGCTTTTGAAAACAATCAAATTTATTTTTTCTAATAAATACAAAATTAAATAAAAGGGCAACAAAAGAAATTGAAAGCGCAAAACCTAATGAAGCCATTGAGCTTTCATTCACAAAGAGTGCATTTTGATTGTAATTAGCCTTAATTTGTGCAATGGGCTTAAGCACGTGATTGTCAATTGGCAAAAGCATTTGAGGAACTCTAAGTCCATAATATTCCGTTTGCGCAAACCCTCTTTGAGTATAATCTTCTGATGGGTGATTTTTAATATAGATAATATTTGGCAAGAAATTTAAAAACGTAAAAAATAAAAGAATTACAACAGCAATTGCAGAGCTTACAAAATGTCTATAATTTTTGTGGTAAAAATAGGCACACAAGCCAACAATGAGCAAGAAAAACATGAAAAACAGGTTGTAATATATGGAAGATATGGCAACAAACGCAAGCAAAACATAAACAAAGATTGCTTTCTTGTTCAGCAAGTCAAAATTCCAAGAATTTTTAATTCTTTTATAAAACAACGGCTTTTTCTGCCAAAAATAAAATAGCGCAAGCACCATTAAAGGAATTAAAAAATAAGAAGCAAGCACCAAATGTTTAACTTCTCTTAAAAAATGATAAGGGAGGAAGGAATATAAAACACTGGCACAAATTGCAATATT
>JAZNJP010000211.1:0-5980 GCA_045578125.1 Candidatus Gastranaerophilales bacterium
TGCTTGATGAATTTATTGAAAAACTTTCAGATTATATTTCAGAACGTGTTAATTTGAATCAAATTTCATTTTATGTTTTTGAAAATGAGGTTTTTAAACTTGTTCCAACAAAGCAAAATTCATATAATGATGAATATTTTGAATTGGAATCAGGCAATGATGCACTTTGGGCGGTATTATCTTCAAGAAAGTTGGTTAAAACTTTTGAAGACGAACAGCCAATTTTTAAAAGATTTTTAAGAAATCACGATAAAGATGTTACAAAAACTAGATATGTTGCAACATTTTTCGACAAACATACTCCAGCGGCTTTTTGCTTTATTGGTAAAGATGCAAATGATCAAGATTTAACTCAAGAAAAAGTTGATTTTCTGGAAAAGGTTTTTGAATATGTTGAGCCTGTAATTATCAAATTTTTAGACGAAAAACGTAAAGAAACTAGAATTGAAGATTTGCAAAAATCTCTTTACAACATTTCAATTCTGTATAATATTTCTCAAGCAGTTAATTTTATTGATGACTTAAATAGGCTACTTCAGGTTATTTTGGATAAAGCATTATCTACTCTTGAAGCTGAAAAAGGCTCTTTGATGCTTTATGACTACTCTACAAATTCTCTTCAGGTTAAAGTTGTTTATGGTCTTCCAGACAAAAGAACAGAGGACGCCATAAACAATGGCACAATCCGTTGCTCTTCAATTAAACCTGGTGAAGGTATTGCGGGTCCTGTTTTCATTGAGAAAAAACCAATTATTACAAACCTTGGTTCAGCTGACCCTCGTTTTAGTCAGAAAGTTACAATTTCAAGCACAAAAACACTCCTTTGTGTTCCTTTGATTGTAAAAGGCGAAACAATCGGCGTTATTAACATTTCAAATAAGAAAAATAATAAATTGTTCAACCAAAAAGACATGGAATTTATGTCATCACTTGCAAACCAAGCAGCCATTGCAATCGATAACGCAAAATTATATGAACTTGCAACTCGTGATGGTCTGACAAAACTTTATATTGCAAGACATTTCTATACATTATTAGAAAACGAAATCAGAAGATGTATTAGATACAAACACAAAATGTCGCTTGTTATGATAGACATTGATAACTTCAAGAGCGTTAACGATACATATGGCCACTTGACGGGCGATATAATCTTAAGAGAAGTTGCGGCAAAAATTTCTTCGACTGTTCGTAAAATTGATGTTCCAGCTCGTTATGGCGGAGAAGAATTTGTTGTTATTCTTCCTGAAACAAAGAAAGATGACGCTTTAATTATTGCGGAAAGATTAAGAAAAAGCGTTGCAGAGATTGTTGTTAAAACTACTGAAGGTTATGAAATTAGACCAACAGCAAGTTTTGGTGTGGCAGAACACCCGATTGATGGTCTTGACGCTAAAACTATTATAAATTCAGCAGATACAGCACTTTATCATTCTAAACATAGTGGTAAAAACGTGGTTTCTATATATTATAGGGACGGTTCGGTTGCCAAGCGCGATGTTAAAGATGAAAAAACTGAACTAAGTGAACAAATGCTAAATGAACTTAACAGTTCGCTATAATATTGATTTTGGGAAAATATTAATATAAGATAAACGAGATGACAGATACTACTAATTTTAAAAATAAAATTTTATCTCAACTTGGGCAGGAAAACCTCGACAGGCTTGCAGGGATTGAAGTAAGTCTTATGGCGGAGCTTGGCACTGTTCGCGTTCCTTTGAAATCTGTTCTTGAATATGTGAATGGTACAATTGTTAATTTAAACAAAAAAAATAATGAAACTATAAATATCTACCTAGATAATGTTTTGATTGCTCGTGGTGAAATCGTTGCTGTGAATAAGAATTTTGGCGTTAAAATAACCGAAATTGTTGATAGCCAATAATTTGATATTTCTAAAAGCTATGTTAAAATATTATTGCTTCATGTAGATGTTAATTTTGTTCCTACATTTTTACTAACTGGGAGAGCAGCTCTTTAAAAATGTAAGTAACATTACGTTAGGTAATTGAAGTATACCTGTAATACGAAGTATTCTAGCAGGAAACGGATTTACCGAGGCACTCACCCCCCTATCGGAGACGATAGGTAACGAAATTACTCTATGTGAAGCACTTTTTGTAATTAAAATTTGCGTTTTTGTTTTCCACTAAATTAATGATTTTTTTGTTTTTTTGATTAGTTTTTAAAATAAAAATCCGTTTTTCTTTTGTGAGCATAGTGCTCACAAAGTTGTGTTCCCCAATTGCAGAAAGGAATTTAACGAAACAAAAACATCTCAGGCGTTTCGACGCGCATTTTTCGCAAGTAAAGACAATAAAATGGCAATAAAGGTTGAAAAAATGAATATTTTGAAAACCTGAAGCGAGCGAGTGTCAGGCTGGCAACGGCTATGTTCGAATATCAAAAAACATAAAACCACTCGCGCTATGACAATAAAATGGCAATAAAAGTTAATAGTAACAACTTAATATTTTTGAATAACCTGAATTCGACAACTGACAGGCTGGCAACGGCTATGGGGAGATTATCAACAGGTTATAGAATAAATTCAGCATCAGACGGCGCAGCTGAACTTATGCTATCTAAAGGCTTAGAAAAACAAATTTCAGGTCTCAGTGTTTGCAACGATAACGCAAATATGGCAAGAAATGTTTTATCTGTTGCAGATGGTTCATTGTCTCAAATTACACAAATGGCTCAAAGAATAAGAGATATTGCATTATCTTCAGCAAATGGCGTTTACGGGGAAGCTGAAAGGCAAGCTTATCAAAGTGAAGTCGATGGACTTGTTGAAGAAATTAAAAGGCAAACAAATGACGCTAAATACAATGATTATAAATTGTTCTATGGCAACACCTCTCCTGCAATAAAAACAATGGCACAAGGAGCACAAAACGCAGGAACAACAGGTGTCGTTGGGACATACAAAGTTCAGAAAGTATCACAAGAAGAAGCTGAAGCACAAGGTTATACTTGCGTGTCCACTGCTCAAGAATTAAAAAATGCTCTTGTTGCAGGAGACGCAAACTGCAAAGTTATGCTGATGGCAGATATTAATCTCGATGACTTAGGAGTTGACGCAACAGGCTCTAACTGGAGCGCTGTTGGAGATGCTACAACAAAATTCCAAGGAACACTTGATGGGAATGGGTATACGATTAAGAATTTGAAAATGAATGCGACCGGCAAGCACAAAGGTTTGATTGGTCACACACATACAACCAGCACAATTAAAAATTTGAATATCAATAATGCTAATATCAATAATTCTAACGCATATACAGCTATACTTATTGGTGAAAATCTAGGTGTTGTTCAAAATTGTATGGTTACAAATTCGACAGTTGCTAGCACGGGAACAAGAACTGGCGGTCTGGTTGGAGAAAATAAAGGAGAGATAGCTAATTGCGAAGTTGAAATAACCATTGAAGGTGGAGATGATTATACGGGTGGTCTAGTTGGGGCAAATTATAGCAACATAAAATATTCTTCTAGCACGGGAAGTGTTGTGGGCAAACAAGCTTATGTTGGTGGTTTGGCAGGGGTAAATTCTTCTTCTGGGAATATCAGTGGTTGCAGTTCAAACAGCAATGTAATCGGAGAGAGTCATGTTGGTGGTTTTGTCGGTGTAAATAACAATAGCGCTGTAATTGAGTCATGTTATTCAACAGGAAATGTTGTAGGAAATGAATCCACAGCCGGTGGTTTTGCAGGATTTGTCCGTGATACAAGTTCTATTGCTTCTTGCTATGCGACAGGAAATGTCGTAGGCAGCACCACAAGAGTTAATACAGGAGGCTTTGTAGGTAGAATACAAAATAGCGGTTCCGTAAGTTTTTGTTATTCGACAAGTAATGTTTCAGGCAAGTATTATACAGGTGGTTTCGCTGGGATAGTAGCTGATAGTGGCGCTATAGATAGCTCGTATTGCACAGGGAATATCTCTTGTACGGGGATTAAGGGTGGTTTCCTAGGGCATATTGATAATAGTGCCACCCTTAATAATTATGCATTTTCTTTAAAGTCAGACGATACTTTAGGGACAAACGGTGTTGGCTCAGGCACAGCGTCAGGCGCAGATGACACAGCAGGAAAAGATGCAAGTTGGTTTAAAAACAAAGATAATTTAATAAGTATTATTGGTAGCGATTGGGATTATAGTTATTTAAGCAGTAATTTAACGTTCCAGATAGGAGTTAATGCAGGTTCATTAAATACTTTAGATGTTAATTTAAGTTTTGGGGTTGATAATTTAAAAATAGATGTAACGTCTGGGGATAGCTCAAGAGAAAGCATAAGCGCAATTGATGAGCTCATTGAATATACTACACAAATACAAGGGAAAATCGGGAGCACAATGAATGCCCTAGATTCAGTTCTTGGAAATAACACTCAAACACAAATCAATCTAACAGACAGCAATTCAAGATTAATTGACGCCGATATTGCCAAAGAAAGCGCCGAAATTGTAAAAAACCAAATAAGACAAAATATGACAGCATCACTTCTTACTCAAACCGGAACAAACATGAGTCAAATCGTGCTTGCGCTTTATGGGCTTTAGATAATTCTAGCTACATCGAAGTGAAATTAATCTTATTTCACAGAAAATAGCCAAGCTTAAGCTTCGCTATTGCACACTCTGATATGTCTTTGCGAATCTTCGCCAACGCTTTTTGAAGATAACCCATGGGATTCAATTAATTCATGTTGAAGTTTTCTTATGTGGGTTGGTTGCGGTTCAAGGTCAATTGCTTCAGAGCCTTCTTGGATTTTGGCAATAGCTGCTCTGGCTTCGTTTAGTGCAACTTCCGCTTCATCTAAATAACCAACAACAGGGCGCTCTTCCATATCACCTTGAGTTAAATTAAGCGCGTCTTTAAGCACTTTTTGAATTTGGGACATAGAATTTGTGCGCACAAAGAAAACTGGAAGATGGTATTCGTTTGCAACAGATAAAATCTTTGTTCCACCTTTTGCAAAGTTTTTATGCGCAATCACAAAGTCAGCATCTTCAACATTTCTAACAATTTCAGCTGAAATGTCAAGCCGTTCAATAATTTTATCTACAATTGAGCGAGAAACTGCATAAATATAGAATTTTTTATGCTTTTTGGTTTGGTTGATATATTTTTGGCGATTAAACCCAAAGCTCAAAGAACTTTTTTCGTCTTCCACAGGCTTTTGTGGAGCAACTTCTTTTGCAGGTTGAACTGGTGCAGCTTGGTCAACTTTTCTGATTTCAGGCGTAATTGGCCAACCTCTTAAAATGTGATCAACTGCTTCTGCTGTGTCTTTATAAACCGCAAGGGTGTTTCTGTCAATAATTTCAATTACAATATCAAATGTTGGGTGTTTTTCACGTTCTAGAACGGTTTTTTGACAACCTCTGTGCTTTGCTTCATCATCACCTAATGTAACAGACTGAACACCGCCCACAAGGTCGTTCATAACTGGGTTTTTAATAAGGTTCTCAAGCGTATTACCGTGTGCGGTTGCAATCAACATAACACCGCGTTCTGCAATTGTCCTTGCAGCTTGCGCTTCAAATTCATTCCCGATTTCATCAACCACAATAACCTCAGGGGTGTGGTTTTCAACCGCTTCAATCATAATATCTTTTTGAAATTCAGGTTGCGGAACTTGCATTCTGCGGGCTTTACCAATCGCAGGGTGCGCCACGTCGCCATCGCCTGCAATTTCGTTTGATGTATCAACAACAACAACGCGTTTACCCATTTCATCTGCAACAAGGCGAGAGATTTCACGGAGTTTTGTAGTTTTTCCAACCCCAGGACGCCCTAAAAATAATATACTTTTATTTTGTTTTACAAAGTCTTGAATACAAGCAATTGTGCCCGTTATGACTCTGCCTATACGGCAAGTAAGCCCGATAACATGACCTTGACGATTTCTAATTGCACTAATTCTATGAAGCGTGCCCGCAATACCTGAGCGGTTATCCGATGTAAAC
>JAZNJP010000212.1:0-2212 GCA_045578125.1 Candidatus Gastranaerophilales bacterium
ACCGCTTGGCCTCCGACTTTGTTGGTGTTGTAATTTGGGTTTGAGCATTAGTGTAGTCGTTTTGGTTGTAGTTCACGTTTTGTGAACCTGTTGTGATTTTGATAGTTGTATCGGTTGGTCCAAAGATTTTATCCCCAGTGAGACCGGTTGTATTGTTTTTAGTATTAAAAAGTTCTTTGACAAGCCTATTAATTTCATCTTGAGTTTCTTGTTTGTTTTTTGGTGTCAGGTTCGTAATAGTTTGAGTAAGGCTGTCAATTATATTGAGCATACTGCTCGTATTTTCTTTTGCACTAAGTGCAGATTCAGCAATATTAAGAAGGGTTGAAGCTTGTTGAAGGTTGTCCAAATATGAACTCAAGCTATTGTATAGTTCGCTTGGAACGCCACTTGCACTTTGAACAAACTTATCAGTGATATCTTTAATTGTTGATGTATCAAGACCATAGCCAACTTTTTCAAGTTCTTTATACAAATCTTCGTTTTCAAGCAATTGATTAACGAGATTTTCAAAGTCCTTCATGGTCATTCCGCCAGCGCCGCCTGCGCCACCTCGAGAACTTAGCTTGCTTGAAAGTAAACTATTTGCAGCATTGTTGCCAATTTGGTTCTGCAAAAACGCAGCAAGTTGTGATAGTAAATCGCTTGTTGAACCCCCGCCAAAATTAAACTCACCGTTTTTTATTGCGCTGAATAGTTGTTTTTTTGTATTAATTTTCGCATAAGCATTAGCAAGTGCAGAAAATCCGCTTGCTGAATAACCTGAAGATTTAATTGAAAATGGATTATTATACATTAACTATCTTTGCCCAGAACCACCGATTCTATATGATTTCACACCATATAAACTTACTTGTTCCCAAAAAGTGAGTGGAGTAACTATTTTTTTGTAAAAATTCATAATTTGTTACAAAAAGACAGTTAATTTCACAATTTTTTTAGGCTCTTTTTTGAAATATGCCTGAAACCCTTTGTGCACAATATAAAAAAGGAATTTTCAAACGATACTTCTAACTATCTATCACAAGTGTATTTTAACACTTTTTCAAAGAAATGTTAACAAATATTTTAATAAAACCCTCTATTAGTTGTAAAAATTTTATTTTCATGAAAAATAAGCGAAAATAAGCTATTTTGGGGCATGGATTTTACTAATTTTTGCACACTAAAATGTTAATTTTGTAACATTATTTCAAAAATTTATCAACAAAAGCAAACAGTGTTTTAATTTCATATGGCTTAGGCAAATATAAATCTGCGCCAGATGTGAAAACTTCTGTTTTTTTTCTTTCAGAAGAAGTAAAAATTATTTTTATATCCTGATTATGGTTTTTAATTTTTTGTGCAATTTCTGAGAATTTTTCTTTTTTGCCCTTGTTCTCAAAATCCAAGATAACAATATTTGGGTCAAAATCTTTTAAAATTTTTGGAATTTCATTCAAATTTTCAAGTGTTTTACCTTCTAGTGATTTCAACTCGCAACCAGTTTGAATAAGGTATGAGAGCGCTTCATCTGGCTCATAAATTAAGATTCTGTTTTTAAGTTTTGCTTTTGTTGTTTCGCCTTGGAGTTTTGTTCTATCGATTATATATGTTGAATTTTTCGAAGCAGAACAAATTTTAATTAATTCATTCAGTGTTGTAAGAATTTCTTTCTCACCTTTTTGAGCTGAACTTTCAAGATTTACAACACCGATATTTAATTTCATCAAAGGAATTTTGCACTCTGGCATTCCATCTGAGAAATATTTAATGAATTTATTTTCAAAATCTTGTTTAGAATAAAATTTGTCAATCATATTATCAAATGCAAAAGCAAGAAATGACGCGATTTTCTCTGCTTTCATAGGGTTTGTAATCAAAATAAAACTATCATTTTGAAGATGCGAGATAAAATCTTCTGCACCAAATGTCGAATTCACAAGCGCACCAAGGGTTTGCATAACTTTACCATATGCAATTTCACCATAAATTTCTTTGTATGGCGCAAAGTTTTCTATCTCAATTTTAATAATTGAAGAATAAGGTTGTTTTTTAATTATTCTCCTTAAATTTTTAAGTCCTAATTTTTCTCCAATAAGCCCTGTGGAGTGATTTATGGAATTTTCTATGTATCTTCTTATGTGGGCATTTAGCCTTGCTCTAAATTCTTTTGAACTTGTTTCCTCCCCAAAACATTCATCTGCACCGTGTTCTAAAATTTCAAGCTTAT
>JAZNJP010000213.1:0-5285 GCA_045578125.1 Candidatus Gastranaerophilales bacterium
GAAGAGATAAAAAAACTGACCCAATTGATTACGCTGTTGGCGCTAAATTAAACAAAAAAGCAGGAGAAAAAGTAGAAAAAGGCGAGCTTTTGGCTGAGTTATTCTACAACGACGCAAAAAGATTAAATGAAGCGATTGAGCATCTAAAATCAGCTTATGTAATTTCAGAAAATATACCTCAAACAGAAAAGCTTATTTATAAAACTATAGTTTAATCCAATTTTCAGGGTAAATATCTTTAGTTAATTGGTCAGGTTTATTTTCGCTGAACCAAATTTTAGGTGCAATTACAACTTTGTTTTCGTTTCCGTTTAGCATTGCGCCCCAATATGAAAAACTAGAGTTTGCAATAATATTATGCTTAGCATGTGCCATAAGCATTAAATCTTGCCAAGAATCATCGCCAGAATTATGACTCACATACGTTGCGTTTTCAACTTTTAAATTTTCTTCAACCCATTTTGGGTCGTCTGAGAAAATGTAAAACACAGGGTTTTCAACTTTTTCTTTAATTATTTCAATTGCGCGTCCGTAATGTTCAAGAGTTAATTGATTAAACAAGTTTTTATATCTTGCTTTTTGAACATAATCCCCTCTTCTTATATGGATTGAAACAGAGTTTTCGCTTTTCATTTTTTCCATTATTTCTTGGGTTTTAGCTGAACCTTCTTTTTTAAATGTTAAAATATTTCTTGCTTCATTTTCATCAAAATATTTTGCGCTTTGAAAAAACCCTTCAATGAATGTGTTATCTTGAATGTTTTTAGATTTTTCTTCATACAAAAAAGAAGTTTCTCTGTATATGTTCAAGCCCAAAAAGTTATCTTTTTTTATAAATTTTCTTAATTTCCAATAAATTGGGATTCTGAAATCTTTATTTGGAGTAGTTTCAATTCCAAAAATATCCATTTGATAAGGTCTATTTGGATTTTTTTTGAAAAACGACATATCAAAATCAACATCTAATCCAAGTTCTTTTGCTTTTGTAATCCCAAAAATATATTGAAAAATTTGATTTCCAAGACCACCTGAATATTTTATAGTTATCATTTTTGCTCCTTAAATACCCAAAATTTGAAAAGTGTAAAAGACAACATTGCAATTGGGAATATGACAAATAACTGATCAACATATTTTCCAAGTGCAATAGGGCTTGTGAGATTAAATAAATCTAAAAAGAAATTTGCTATGGTTTCGCCAAATTGTATTTTTGCAAGAAAATTGAGCGCAAATAAATTTACAAAGTAAGTAAAAATATACGAAGCAACAAATTTAAAAATGAGTTTATTGTTATTTACTTTGAAAACGAGACTGCCGGTGGTCTTAAAGTTCCATAAAACACCCACGACATAGGCACATAAAAGCGCCCATTCTCGCTTTAGTGGTGTTGATATAAATATTATGTACATCAAATACCCAAAAAGCGTGTTTAGAGCGCCTACGAATAAAAATTTTATGAATTTTTTATCAAGCAAAACTCAATTCCTTAAGTTTTTAATTAGTTTTCAAAAACATATGGAATTAAAGAAGCTTCTCTTGCTCTTTTAACAGCAGTTGCAAGCATTCTTTGGTGTTTTGCGCAAGTTCCTGTAACTCTTCTTGGAAGAATTTTACCTGATTCTGATAAAAATCTTTTTAATTTTGAAGTGTCTTTGTAATCTAAAGTTGCTACATTATCTGCACAGAATGAGCAATTTTTTTTCTTTTTGTCGTCATTTTTTGTAATTTTTGCCATTTTTTATTCCTATCTTTTTTCTATTTCTTAAAACGGAATCTCGTCTTCATCAATTAAATCTTCAACGAGTTCTTGGTCTGCGAATTGTACAATGTTTTCACTTTTTGATGTTGCTTTTGGAGCTAATTCTTGAGTTCCGCCGATTTTTTCAATAGTTGAAGCATTAATTTCGATGATTCTTTTGTCTTTGCCATCTTGGGTTTTAAATGTTTCAACTTGTAATCTGCCGTCAACAATTACTCTATCATCTTTGGTGATTTCTTGAGCTGTTACTTCTGCTAAATTGCCAATAGCAATTACTCTAACAAGAGTTTCTTCTTTTTGGTTAATGCTGAGAGTGAAATTTGTTATTGGAAGATTATTTTGAGTAAATCTTTTTTCAGGAGTTTTTACAACAATCCCGTCTACTACAATTTTAGCTAACGCCATAATTCGCCTCTATTTTTTTAGTTCAACGAACATAGTTCTGATGATGTTTTCGTTCAATTTAAGTTGTCTTCTAAAATCAACAATTTTGTCTGCTGGAATAGAAAGTTTTTGAACGAACATAATACCATCTCTGAAACCTTTAACATCGAAAGAAAGTTTTTTTCTTCCCATTTTTTCGATTTCATCAACTTTTCCGCCGAAACCAGTAACAATTTCTTCAACTTTTGCAACAATTTTATCAGCTTCATCGTTATCTAAATTTGGCTTTAATGTTGCGAGTAATTCATACTTTTTCATGTGTTTTCCTTCTTTTACAGTTGTTTATGCGAAAAATCGTATCATGAAAATATTTTTATTACAAGGCATAAAAATTATTGAAAACTCTGTGTGCCGTCTAAAAACATGCAATCGCCATAAGAAAAAAATCTATATTTTTCGCTGACTGCGCATTTGTATGCATTCAGTATGTTTTCTCTGCCCATAAATGCGCTCACAAGCATAATTAAGGTAGATTTTGGCAAGTGAAAATTAGTCAACAATTTGTTGATTACTTTTAATTTTTTAGGTGGATATATGAAAATATTTGTTTCGTCTTTGCATGGAATTATTTTTCCATGTTTGGCATGCGTTGCTTCTAAGCATCTTGTGACGGTTGTTCCAACTGCCACAATATCACCTTTTGCTTCGTTTATTAATTTTGCTGTTCTTTCTGGAATTTCGTAGTTTTCATAGTGCATTTTGTGTTCTTCAATATTTTCGCATTTTACAGGAAGAAATGTTCCAAGCCCCACAACAAGTGTCACATATGCTATATGCACTCCTTTTGCTTCAATTTCTTCCAAAATTTCTTTTGTAAAATGAAGCCCTGCAGTTGGTGCTGCCGATGATTCTGGTTTATTTGCAAAAACAGTTTGATAAATTTCTTTGTCTTTATCGTCTGCTTCTCTTGAAATGTATGGAGGAAGCGGAATTTTACCAACAAAATCTAAAATTTCATAAATGCTTTTGTTTTTATCATAAATTAATTGAACTTTATGAGTGTTTCCTTCGTTTAATGCTTTTTCAAGAAGCTTAACCTTAAGTTCTGGTGCAATAGTCACAACTTCATTAATTTTTAACCTTTTAACATTTTTGATTAACACTTCCCATGTGTCACCTTCAATTGGTTTAAGCAAGAATATTTCAATGTGTGCACCTGTATCTCTTTTCCCTAAAAGCCTTGCAGGAATAACTTTTGTATCGTTTAGAATAAGAACATCGTCTTTTTTTAATAAGCTTGGCAAATTAAAAAAGTTTTGATGTGTAATTTCGCCTTTTAAATTTAGGCACATCATTTTAGAGCCTGAACGCCCTTCAATCGGGCTTTGTGCAATCAATTCTTTTGGCAATTCATAATCAAAATCAGAGACTTTCATAATATTCCTTTAAAATTACTGCGTCTCCTTCAATGTTTGGGCTTTCGCAAACAAGTGCCCCGCAAACGCCAAATTTTTTGAATGCTCTAAGTAAATCTCTATAATTCATATCGCTTTCTTCAAGAATTAAATGCCTTTTTTCGCCCTTGTTTGAATATTCAATTCCTGCCACATGTGCGTGGAAATTTTTGAGTGCAACATCGCCTAATTTGTTCCCGATTTTCTCAAAAATATTACAGAAATCATCGTATGTATTAAAATCGCCACCGCTTCGAGCGTGAATGTGTGCAAAATCAACACATGGGAGAACTTGCGAAAACATGCTTGAAAGCTCGATAATTTCGTCTAAATCACCCCATTGAGTGCTTTTTCCAGTTGTTTCTGGTCTAATCCAAATTTTATTATTTTCTTTTTCTAAATATTCGCACAATGTTTCATGACATTTTTTGATGTTATTAAAAACAGTTTTTTTATCTTGCCCTAGGTAAAAACCAGCATGATATGTGATTGAATATCCGCCCAAATGATTTGCCATATCAGCAGTTTGCAAAATTCTATTAATTGAAGCTACAACTTTTTCTTCTTCTTTTGCGTTTAAATTTATGTAATATGGCGCGTGAGATGTGAAAATTAAATTTTTTTTATCTTCAATTAATTTTTCTTGATTTTCAGGAGATAATCTTACACCGTGTACAAATTCAATTTCAAAACCATCTAATTTTAAATCCCTTAAGCTATTACAAGCACCCTTGTAATCTTTTGCGATGGTTGGTATTCCAGCTGTTAGAAAATGTAGTTTATCCATTTCCGTTTATTCTTTCTCCAATTCGTGGGCTGAATTTTTCAATAAAATCTTTAATATCAAAAATACCCCAAGTTCCAACTTGAATAATTTTAGGGAGCAAGAAACCATTTTTAAACGCAATTTCAACTTCGCCTAATGTTTTTGTTATTTCGCCTGGAATAAAATCATGTTCTTCAACACGGGCATCTGCCGTGATTATTCTAATCATTATTCCTCTATAAAATGCAACAATGTTAAAAAATGGGTTAGCTGCTCTAATTTGCCTTTCGATTGTTTCAATATCTTCTGAAAAATCTATAAAAATATTATTTGGAACTCTTGGTGCTTTAGGATATTCACCCCACTCTTGAGATTTCGCTTTGATATAGCCATTAATTTCAAAGTTTTTTAAAACATCAACAAGGCAATCCGCAATCATATAATTTGTTCTGTTGAATAATGTTCCCATTGTTTCGCCTTTTTCCAAAGGGAGAGATTTTTGCATAATAATATCGCCTGTATCAAAATGTTCATCTGCAAAATGCAAAGTAACACCTGTCATATTTTCGCCATTTTTAATAATATGGTAATAAGGGTTTGCGCCTCTATAATTTGGCAAAAGCGAAGGGTGGCAATTGATATAGCCATTTGCAGTTGTTTTCAAGAAATCTCTTGAGAGTTTTGTGTCATAAGAACAAATAAGTCCAATATCTGCTTCAAGTTCGGCAATTTTTTTAATAAATTCGATGTTGTTTATAGACTCTTCATAAGGGTAAACAGGAATTCCAAGTTGATTAGCGCATGCTATTGCGTTGCCGAATGAAGGGTTGTGTCTTGAAGGTGGAACAAGCCCGATAATATTAAAGCCTGCATTTTTTAACCTCATAAGTACAATATGCACCATATCAGGCATACCAACAAC
>JAZNJP010000214.1:0-2567 GCA_045578125.1 Candidatus Gastranaerophilales bacterium
AACACTTCCCAGGGCATGGAAGCGCTCAAGGAGACACGCACCAAGGCTTTGTTGATATAACAAATACACATACTAAAGAAGAAATTTTACCTTATAAAACGCTAATAAATGAAAAAATTGCAAAAGGCGTTATGATTTCTCATCTATATAATAAAAATGTTGATGAAAAATATCCAGCTAGTATGTCATATAATTTCATAACCAAAAAATTAATTAAAGAATTAAACTTTAATGGATTAATTTTTACCGATGATATTCAAATGGATGCCATAAGCGATAATTACAACTTCTCAGAAGCGCTCGAGAAGGCAATTATGGCGGGATGTGATGTAATTGTCATTGGAAACAATTTATTTAATGATAAAGAAGTTACAAAAAATGCTGTTGAAATAATTTTCAATTTGGTTAAAAATGGAGTAATACCAAAAGAGAGAATTGCTTTTTCTTATGATAAAATAATTAAGGCAAAAGAAGAGCTTAAAAAAATTGAAAACACTAATAGAGAAGATTAACAAACTAAAAAAAGAAAAAAATGCGATAATTCTTGCGCATTGCTACCAAAAGCCAGAAATTGATTTCGTGGCGGATTTTGTTGGCGATTCTTTAAAATTAAGCCAAGAAGCAGCTAAAACAAATGCTGATATTATTGTTTTTGCAGGCGTTTATTTTATGGCACAAACTGCAAAAACATTATCTCCAGAGAAAAAAGTTCTTCTTCCAAACATTCACTCTGGTTGCCAAATGGCAGATATGGTGAACAGAGAGCAAATTATAGAATTTAAGAAAAAACACCCAGGGATTACAACTGTGTGCTATATAAACACCACCGCAGAAGTAAAAGCCGAATGCGATGTTTGCGTTACAAGCTCAAATGCAATTCAAGTTGTGCGTGCACTAAACAAAGATAAAATTTTATTTTTGCCTGATGCAAATCTTGGAAGATGGATTGAAAAAAATTGCAAGGGCACAGAAGTAATTAAATACGCAGGTTGTTGCCCAACTCACTTAGATATAACAGTATCTGAACTTGAAAAAATTAAAAAAACATGCCCAAATGGTCTTATTCTTATGCACCCAGAATGCAGCGAAGAATCCCTTGAAGTGGCAGATTTTATTGGTTCTACAACTGAAATTATGAATTATGTAAAAAATTCAAAAGAAAAAGAATTTATTATTGCAACAGAGCTTGGCGTAATGCAAAGACTTGTTCGTGATTATCCTGATAAAAACTTCTATTTGGCAACTCCTAAGGCAGTTTGCCCTAATATGAAAAAGAATAATTTAGAAGATATTTTACATGTTTTGGAAACAGAAGAGAATGAAATTATTGTCGAAGATACACTTATTGAGAAATCTTTGCTTCCAATTCGTCGCATGTTAGAAATAAAATAATAATTTTTTTAATTTTTTTTATAAATTTTAGCAAATTTTTGCTATTTTTTTATTAAAAAATTAATAAGTGTACATCAGACATTTATTTAATTTTATAATGTCGCATACAGAAAAAGCCTTATAAATAAAGGTTTTTAAGAAATTTAAAAAGGGGGTTGACAAATAAAATTAATGGAGTAATAATATAAGTGTGATGAACAAGTGTTCAAACAACACTTTAAAAAAGAAAAAGGAGCAATCCAATGAAAGTACAAAAACTAAATAACAATTTAATAAAATTCAATAAGCCAAGCTTTAAAGCTGGTGTTCAAACATCTTACGGCATTTCTTACATACCAAAGAAAAATGTCGTAGAAAACGGTTTCTTCGAAGGATTTTTAGGAATTTTAAAAACTTCAAGTTCATTGTTTGACGCAAAAGCTCAACAAAGAACACAATCAATAAAAGAAGGTATGGAACAAACCTCTCTTGATTTTACAGCATAACAACAAACAACATAACAACACCTAACATATATAGCCGAAGAAACGGTTAAAACCCTCGATTTTTGAGGGTTTTTATTTTTTAAATATAAAATTATTTCCCTTGCCTGTTTTTGTTCATCTGCATTCTCTCAAGCAAATTAGCTCCTCCTGGCTCATATGCTGGCCCGCCAGAATGAAATTCACCAGTTTTAGAAGCTTCAGATGGATGAGGAGGAGAACTTTTAATTTTACCCTCAAGTGCCCCAGGGCCTGCATAAAATTCTTTTATAAACGGTTTTGTGTGTTTATAGTAATCAGGAGGAAGAACATAGTTATCAGATTTAGGAACAACGTTAAATGCAATTCCTGTTCCTTCAATTAAAAAGTCTGTTAAAGTTTTTGTGTACCAGCCGCCAAGAATAATGATTGTTAAAAACACGCATAAAATCTTAGGCGCAGCAGCAATTGTTTGTTCTTGAACCTGAGTAACAGCCTGAATAATACCGACAACAAGACCAATTGCTGCCGCAGTCAATACACAAGGCATAGAAATTGCAAGCATTGTCATAAAACCTTTTGCTAAAAATTCTAATAAAAGTTCCATCTATCTCTCCTTATGTATTATAACTTTGTACCAAACCTTGAACAATTAATGCCCAACCATCAACAGCAATGAATATTAGCAATTTAAACGGCAAGGAAATAATTGTA
>JAZNJP010000215.1:0-5699 GCA_045578125.1 Candidatus Gastranaerophilales bacterium
TTGGCCTCCGACTTAATGTATCAATATCTACCGCATTGCCACTTCTTGTATAATTAGACTTCACACTTTTCCCTAATCACAAATTTGTTTGTATATCATGTATAAGTTTAGTCTGGAGAAAAAATTGCTACCAACCACTCGAATTATAACATATTGTTTACAATTATTAAAGTTTAAAAATTACACTTTTACGTAAATGCTCTTTATGCTTGACTTTTCACCCTTAACAATCTTTATATTTGATTTTGGAAGATGCAAAAGCTCAGCTAAAAATTTAACAATTTCATCATTTGCCTTGCCATCAACTGCGGGTTTTGAAATTTTTAATTTGAGTTTGTATTCATCAGTTTCTACAAATTCATAAGAATTTTTTTTAGAATTTGCTGCGATTTTGACTTTGATGAGATAGCCTTCGTCTTTTTTTATGGAATTTTTTATAATTTCGTTTAGCATACTGGAAAAAACTCGCAAAAAGTAGTAATATATTAAATTATAACAGATATTATTGAGATAGACATTGATTGTATTATACGAAGAATTAAAAGAACTGTTAATATCCCAAAAAAGACCAAACGAAGAAATTGATGATATAGATAGAGCTTTTGAGTTTGCTCAAAAGTTGCATAGTGGGCAATATCGCGTATCGGAAGAGCCTTACATTGTTCACCCGATTGAAGTTGCAAAAATTCTTGCGGAATTGAAACTTGATAAGAGCACAATTATTGCTGCCTTTTTGCACGATATTTTAGAAGACACAGAAACAAAGCCTGAAGAAATTCAAGAATTATTTGGCGAAGACGTGCTAACTCTTGTTCAAGGGGTTACAAAGCTTGGAAAATATCAATTTGAAAGCACACAAGACAGGCAAGCAGAAAACTTTAGAAAAATGCTTCTTGCAATGGCAAAAGATGTTCGCGTTATTTTCTTAAAGCTTGCAGATAGGCTTCATAATATGCGCACATTGAACTATATGGCGCAAAACAAGCAAAAAAGAATTGCACAAGAAACTTTAGATGTTTTCTCGCCTCTTGCAAATAGATTAGGTATCGGGAAAATTAAAGCAGAACTTGAAGATTTATCTTTGCGCTATATTAACCCTGAAAAATATTATGAAATTGCAAAAGCAGTGGCGCAATCTAAAGCAGAGCGAGATAGAACAATTGCCGCGCTTGTGCAAAGCGTTAAAGAAAGTTTGAACCAAGTAAACATCGAAGCTTCTGTTTATGGAAGAGCAAAGCATTATTATAGTATCTATATGAAGCTCGAACGTCTGAAAGTGCCATTTGAAGAGCTTTATGATATATCAGCAGTTAGAGTTATAGTTGATGGCGAAAAAGATTGCTACAACGTGCTTGGGCTTATTCACTCGAAATTTAAGCCAATCCCTGGGCGCTTTAAAGATTACATTGCAATGCCAAAAGGTAATGGTTATAGATCTTTACACACTTCTGTTATCGGTCCAAAAAATAAGCCTGTTGAAATTCAAATCAGAACTCAAGAAATGCATGAAGTTGCAGAATATGGGGTTGCGGCGCATTGGAAATATAAAGAATCAGGCTCGGTTAAGGCAACAAACCCAAGTGATTTGCAATTTGCTTGGATGAGAAAGCTTGTTGAGCTTGATAAAGATGCAAAAAACTCAAAAGAATTCCTTGAAAGCGTTAAGCTTGATTTATTCTCTGACCAAGTTTTTGCATTTACTCCGATGGGAGATGTTGTAGATTTACCGCTTAATTCAACCCCTGTTGATTTTGCTTATAGAATTCACACAGAAATTGGTCACAGAACAGTTGGTGCACTTGTGAACGGTAGAATCGTGCCACTTAGCACAAAGCTTGTAAACGGTGATATTGTTGAAATTTTGACTTCAAAACAATATGCACCAAAGCTTGATTGGTTGAATTTCGTTGTAACAAAATCAGCAAGTTCAAAAGTTCGTCAATGGTTTAAGAAAAATAATAAAGAAGATAATATTAACATTGGTCGTCAAAATATGGAAATCACCTTAACTAAGGCGGTTTTTGACGAATATATGAAAACTGGCGAATTTGAACGTTGTGCACATGAGATGAATTACAAATCAGCTGATGATTTGTTTGCATCAATCGGTTATGGTGAAACAACAATAAATAAAGTTGTAAATAAGCTCAAAAAACCACAAGAGGAAGATTTAACAAAAATCGACCAAAGGGAAAGAAAATACAAAAAACGTTCTAAAAAAGATGATATTGTGGGCTTGGAAGGATTATTATGGTCGCTTGCGAAATGTTGTTCGCCAATTCCGGGAGAGCCTATTGCAGGGGTTGTGACAAGAAACAAAGGTGTTACAGTTCACAGGCTTGATTGTAAATGTCTTTATAATGTTGAACCTGAGCGAATTATGGATATTTCTTGGGCAGACGACGTCGGGTTTTCTAACTATAATGCGCACCTTAGAATTGAAGTTCAAGATAGAATCGGTGTTTTGAAAGATATTATTTCGAAAGTTTCAGACACAGACACAAACATAATTTATGCTAACAGTTATCTAAAATCAGGTAAATTCGGGATTATTGATATTGGCGTTGAACTTGAGTCTATTGTGAAATTAAACAGAGTTATTGCTAATTTGCAATCTATGCAAGATGTGTTCAGTGTTAAAAGGTTGGAGCAAAAATTAGATAATGGTTATTCTAAGCCTTCCAAAAAGAAAAAGCCAACCAAAAAACCAAAACCCAAGGAGAACTAAGTGCAAATTTTGTATGACTTAGAAGAATTACATGGGGCGTCAGTTGGCCTTGGTTTTTTCGATGGTGTGCATTTGGCGCACAGAGAAGTTATTAAAAAAACGGTTGAATGTGCAAGAAAAAATGGTGGGAAATCTGTAATTTTTACATTTTTCAAAAACCCATTAGAAGTTTTAACGGGTAAAAAATATAGTTACCTCACAACAAGAGAAGAAAAGACAAAATTGATTGAAGCGCTTGGGGTTGATTATCTTTTTTATTTAGATTTTGAAAAAATCAAACATATTGAAGCAGGTGATTTTATTCGAGATATTTTGGTTAAATATTTTGCGCCAAAATGCATTGTGACTGGGTTTAATAATCATTTTGGGGCAGGCGGGAAAGGGAGCCCTACACTGTTACGTGAATATGCCCAAAAGTTTAATTATGAATATTTCGAGATGCAAGAAATTAAAAAAGAAGGCGAAACCATATCTTCAACTCTGATTAAAAAACATTTAGAAGAAGGTAAAATTAAAACCGCAAACGAGCTTTTAGGCAGAAATTTTAAAATTTCAGGTAAGGTCGTAGCTGGAAACAAAATTGGAAGAAAAATTTCTTATCCAACTGCAAACATTAATTGGGAAAATAATATAGCAAAACTTCCTTATGGCGTATATTCAGGATACACAATTTTTGAAGGGCGAAAATATTTATCTATTACAAACTGGGGAATGCGCCCGACAGTAGATACAAACGAGGTGCTTGAAGCACATATTTTGCATTTCGACTCTGATATTTATGATAAAAATATCGAAATTGAATTTGTGGATTTTATTCGAGAGCCTAAAAAATTTAATTCGCTTGATGAATTAAGGGCTCAAATATCTAAAGATAAGGCTTACATCATAAAACAACACTCCAGATAATTAACTGCTTGTATTCTTGTTTCATATAAAAACCTTACAAAATTTAAAAAATGAACAGAACGTCCTTTGAGTGTTAGGTTTATTTCAAAACCATCAGAGCAAAATGGTTCATAATCATAGCTTACATAATGATTATATTTACTTCGCCATTCTTTTTTCTCGACTTTACATTTGTGTTCGTAGGTTAAATCTTCAAGCCAATCAACAAGGCTTTTTTCGACATTTTTTATTTCAAGATATGAATAATTTTTATTTTTAATATCATATTTTTGAGAAAGCATTTTATACTCCAAAATTTGTCTTTGCTCAAATTTTAAATAATTTGGCTTGTGAATAAAATGCTCTTTTTATTAATTTATGACTTATACTTTTTGGTGATTATTTATTTGGCATAAAAAGTCCGCGAGAATAAAATTTGGGCGGGTTACTTAATTTTGTCATATTTATTTGATTTCTTTTAATGCTTTTTTAACTTCACTTTTGATGGCTTTATGTATCTCTTCTTTGGAAAGCGTGCCATCTAAAGTTATGAAATCGTATTCTTTTTCAAGTTTTTCATATTCTGCAAGGCATTTTGTTTGGTATATTTCAAAGCTATTGTAGATATCGCTTGAAAGCCCGATATCTCTTCCTGATTCAAAATAATCAAGTCCATCTGCCCCAATCATTCTTTTCAAAAGTTTATCAACGGGCATTTTAAGGTAGAAAACAAGGTCAGGTTTTGGCGCATAATCATAAAGATTTTTAACCCAATTTATATCATGCCCTCGGACACTATCGCGTACATAGGCAGTGTATGTGTATCTATCTAGAATAACAACAAAGCCTGCTTTGAGTGCTGGAATAATAACATTTTCTAATCTATCTGCATAATCCGCAGCATACAAGAGGCTATATGTTGTTGCATTTAATAAATTGCGCTCTTTTGCGTTGTTTATAACTTCTGAAATTAAACGAGAGGTTTTCCACTCAGATATCATACAGCCAAAGCCTTGGTTTTGAATAAATTTGTCAAGCATTTTAACTTGGGTGCTTTTTCCGGCACCGTCTGTTCCTTCAACAACAATTAATAAACCTTCGTAGCCGTGAGCTCTAAGTTCCATATTTCTCCTTAAATTTTATCAAAACCTGTGTATTTTCTAAGTACTTCAGGAATTATAACATCGCCATTTTCTGTTTGGAAGTTTTCAAGAATTGCGGCAAAAGTTCTTCCAACAGCAAGCCCTGAACCATTTAAGGTGTGTACAAATTCAGGTTTTCCTGTTTCTTTTGAGCGGAATTTAATGTTTGCTCTTCTTGCTTGGTAGTCGCCAAAATTAGAGCAGCTTGAAATTTCTTTATAGCTATCATATGAAGGAAGCCAAACCTCGATGTCGTAACATTTTTTAGCGCTGAAACCAATGTCGCCTGTGCAAAGCTCAACTCTTCTGAAAGGTAAGCCTAAAAGTTCAAGTGCGCGCTCTGCATTTTGAGTGAGTTTTTCGTGTTCTTCCGCACTTTTTTCAGGGTGAGTCAATTTAACCATTTCAACTTTATTGAATTGATGTTGGCGAATTAAACCTCTTGTGTCTTTTCCTGCGCTTCCTGCTTCACGTCTAAAGCAAGGAGTGTATGCACACATATATTTTGGAAGTTCATCTTCCGATAGAATTTCATTTGCATAAATGTTTGTTACAGGTACTTCGGCAGTTGGAATTAAGAATAAATCTTCGTCAACGCATTTGTACATATCTTCTTTAAATTTTGGAAGTTGACCTGTGCCTTGCATTGCAGCGGAATTTACAAGAACAGGAGGAAGAATTTCTTCATAGCCGTGCTCTTGAGTGTGTAAATCTAAGTAGAAATTGATAATAGCACGTTCTAGCGCTGCACCTTTTCCTCTGTATAGCGAAAATCTTGATTGAGCAAGTTTAACTCCTCTTTCAAAATCTACAATATCTTTTGCAGCGGCAATATCCCAGTGCGCTTTTTGTTCAAAGTTTGGTTTTATAACTTCTCCTACAACTTTAATTACAGGGTTGGAGTTTTCGTCTGAACCAACTGGTGTTGTTTCGTCCGGAGTGTT
>JAZNJP010000216.1:0-1693 GCA_045578125.1 Candidatus Gastranaerophilales bacterium
TATTGAGCCTGCTTCTGGCATTGTAAAACCAAAGATGCAATATGCCATAAGTAGTGCGCCAAAAATACCAAATTGAGCAGCACCACCAAGAAGCGCTGTTTTTGGGTTGGCTATAAGTGGGCCAAAGTCTGTCATTGCGCCAACACCCATAAAGATTATAAGAGGGAATAGACCTTTGTGGATACCTGCTTCAAATATAATTCCTAAAAATCCTGTTGGGCCTGCAATTGCTTCGCCAGGGAGCATGGGGATATTTGATAATAAGCCACCAAATGCAATTGGAACAAGTAACAGTGGTTCAAATTGTTTTTTGATACCAAGCCACAATAAGAACAAGCAAATTAAAATCATAATCCATTGTCCGTGCGCTTGCAAAATTTGGTCTGCGCCTTGTAGGTTTGGATTATTAAATGCTGCTTCTGCGCTTTTTTGGAATAAAACAATCCCTGTTGATTGCCATAGTTCTTGTAAACCGTCAATTATATTCATTGTTTACCTCCTTAGCCTATAACAACCAATGCTTGTCCAGTAACTACTTTATCGCCTTGTGCTACAAGAACATCGCTCACCGTACCTGCTTTTGGAGCTTTGATTTCTGTTTCCATTTTCATAGCTTCCATAACAAGTAATACATCGCCTTCATCAACAGTGTCCCCTGCTGAAACTTCAATTCTTAGTACATTTCCTGGCAATCCGGCTTTAATTTCTTCGCCTTCACCGTTTGAAGCTGCTTTTGGTGCTTCTGAAATGCCGTCTGTAATTGATGTGTCATAAGTTTTGCCGTTAACCGTAACCTTGTCGCCATTAATTTTAACTGCAAATTTTTCACCATCAATTTTAACTGTGTATTCGCCAGATGCGTTTGCGCATGTCTTAGATTTGTTTGCTGATTTATCAACAGATACGACGCCTTTGCCAAGTAAGAAGTCTATGCCTTTATCGACATTGCCATCTTTGCAAGCTGCCGCAATAAAGATATTTTCATCAGTTGTTTCAAGCCCTGCAGCTGTTAATCTTGCTTTAGCAGCTTCAATACCTTTTTCTGGGTCTTTATCGTTGATATCAACAACATGTTCTGTTGTTGGTTCAAGCCCTAATTTTTCGCTTGCCCATTTAACAATTTCAGGGTCTGGTTCGCAAGGAGTTTTTCCAAAATAACCGAGAACCATTTGAGCATAGCCTGGGTTTGCCTTATCCCATGGTTTTTCTGTAATTGCATTCAAGAATGCTTGTTGTGCATAGAATTGCGAAACAGGTGTTACAGATGTAGCAAAACCGCCTCTTTCAACAACTTCTTTCATATTTTCGATAAGTTTTGGGAATTTGTCTAACATGCCCATATCTTTTAATTGGTTAACTGTTGTTGCAGTTGCGCCACCTGGAAGTGGAGCTTGAATTAAAATTGGGTTAACTGCAAGTGAAATTGGGGAAATTGGATAATCTTTCATGCATTCTTTAAAGATTTCTTCAGTTTCCATAATTTTTTGAATGTCTAAACCAAGGTCGTAATCAGTACCTTTCAACGCATGCCACATTGAAATAATGTCTGGTTGGCCAGTTCCGCCTGAAACAGGTTTCATAGCAAGGTCGATACCATCAGCGCCGCCATCAAGTGCAGCTAAGTATGAAGCGAGTCCTGTTCCAGCTGTTTCATGAGAGTGGAATCTAATATGAGCGTCAGCACCTAAGATTT
>JAZNJP010000217.1:0-2560 GCA_045578125.1 Candidatus Gastranaerophilales bacterium
ATTTTTGTAATAAAATATAATACAGATAGCAAATTTTATTTTTAGGGATTTTCTACCATTAGAAATCATGTAAAAAACAATTAAATTTAGGAGAAATATAAATGCCAATTCAAAGAACAGAAAACTCAGGCGTAAAGACAGTTGCAAAAGCAGTTGCAGCAACAGCGGCAACAGCAGCAGTAGCAACAGGTGCAGCTTTATACCTTGCAAAAACAGGCAAACTTGATCAATTTGTTGGCAAAAACAAAGTTGCTGATAAAGCGATTGATGGTGCTAAAGGCTTAGCTGATGATATTGTTAAATTTGCGGAACCAAAAATTGCAGCAGTTAGACCAAAAGTAGAAAACGCAATCAAAACAGTAAAAGATTCAAACGTATTTAAATCAGTAGCTAAATTTGCTGATGACGCTATCAATTTTGTTAAAGCTAGATTAGGTAAGTTCAACCCAGATATAGCACCTGCAGCAGAAAAAGCAGCAGAAACTTTTAACAATTTTGTGCACTAATCATTTAAAATTCAATTTAAAAAAGAACCGTTTTAAATAACGGTTCTTTTTTATTATTCATACTTGCAAAACGAACCTAATATCTTTATGAAATCAACATAGTTCATGAGTTCATCTAAGGCCATTTTTATTTTATAGTCATGCTCAAATCCATCTAATTCCATAAAGAACAAATATTCACCGAGTTTTCTTTTTGATGGTCTTGAATCAATATAGGTTAAGTTAATATCATGCTTTTTGAAAATTTGAAGAACATCACACAATGCACCTGATTTATTTTTTGTTGAAAGAATTATTGCTGTTTTCCCGTTTTCATTTTTATATTGGACTTCTTCACGGCCAAGCAAATAAAATCTTGTTTTATTATCATTTTCGTCATTCAAATCTTCATCAAGAATATTCAAATCAAACATTTTTGCACAAGTTTCATTAGCAATAGCTGCATAACTACAATCTTCGCTTTCTGCAACCTTTTGAGCTGCATAACTAGTTGATGAAAGGTCATGAAGTTCTACATCTTTATACTTTTTATAAAGATTATTACTACATTGAGCCAATGCCTGAGGATGAGAAAAAATCTTTTTTATCTCATTTTTATCTGCTGTTTTTGCAAGCAACAAATGTTTTATAGGCAAGGAAATTTCACCTTGAATTCTAATTTTCAAGTCTTCATTTTTCAAAAGATTATCAATAGTTTCACGAACAATGCCTTGAATAGAATTTTCAATAGGCAAAATACAAACAGACGAATAATCTTGTTTTAATGTATCAATTGCTCTTCTAATATCTTTTTGCGGTTTTAGGTTTTTAGCTTTAATATTACATTTTTCTAAAAACTTCAACATTGCACTATGTGCGTTAGAACCGTCTGGTCCAAGATAATATATATTTTCAACTGAAAATTCTGTCATTTGCGAAACCTTTAATTCTTTTATAAAATAATTTTACACGAAAATTCAAAAAGGAATAAGAGATGACACAAATAAAATTTGGAACAGATGGTTGGAGAGCAATATTAAATGAAGACTTTACTTATGAGAACACAGATAAAGTCATAAATGGGATTGCAACCTACGTTTTTAATGAGTCATCTTTTAACAAAAAAATCATTGTAGGGTATGACCCAAGAAATCAAGCTGATAATTTTGCATTTTATATTGCAGAAAAATTAGCTTCATTTGGATTTGATGTTGAAGCAAGTGAAAAAGTTATTGCAACACCTGTTTTGGCTTATGCAGCACTTAACCAAAATGCTTATGCGATTATGATTACAGCTTCACATAATCCGCCAGAATATTTAGGGATAAAATTTATCCCGCCATATGGTGGCCCTGCAGAAGATTCAATGGTTAAAGAAATTGTTGATAACTTAGAAAAAACTTTTGAAAACAAAGCAGAAGCAAAAGTGTACAAAAAAGTTTGTTTTGAAGAAGAATATATTGAACATATAAAAAAACTTATTGATTTTAGCGCACTAAAAAGCATAGAAATCAATTACGACGGACATCATGGAGCTGCTGCTAAATTATTTAAAAGACTTCTTGATGATAACGGAATAAAAAATAATTCTAAAAACTTAGAAAGAGATATTAATTTTGGTGGTCACATGCCAGACCCTAAAGAGAAATACTTACCAGAACTTAAAGAACAATGTATAAAAACAGAGCTAATCGGCTTAAGCAACGATGGAGATGGCGACAGATTCGGAGTTTTCAACGAAAAAGGTGAATTTGTAAGCGCAAACGATATTATAGCTCTTCTTGTTAAACACTTAAAATCAAAAGGATTAAATGGAGTTTTAGCAAAAACTGTGGGCGCGAGTTCTGCTCTAAATTTATATGCGAAACAAAACAACATTGAAGTAATTGAAACACCTGTTGGGTTTAAATGGCTTGGTAGCGCAATGAGAAATAATGACGTATTAATTGCTGGTGAAGAATCAGGTGGATTAAGTATAAAAGGTCATATTCCTGAAAAAGACGGCATTATTGCAAACCTTTTAATTAACGAAATGCTTTCAAAATCTGGCAAAAAATTATATGAACTTCAAAGTG
>JAZNJP010000218.1:0-3059 GCA_045578125.1 Candidatus Gastranaerophilales bacterium
TTTAAATTTTTATTAAATTAAATTTATAAGGGACGCAGAACCCCATAATGCGTAGCATTATACAGGGGAGCAAGCGAATTTTGCGTAGGCTGTAGCGAAGCGAAATGCCGAAGTGGCGAGGGTAGAATTGACGACGAGCAAAGCGCAGGAAATATCTACCCGAGTGAAGCAAAATTCAAGACAGTCCCCCCTACGACATTTTTAAATTTTTATCAAATATTGTGAGGACTTTCACCCCAAGGGGTTCGGCTATTCGGCATACTGATACTGTATGCTCACTATGTTCGCAAACGGCTTCAGCAAAGTCTTTAATGGTATTAATATCAACTATTAGCATTATAAAAAAAACTTGAAGCTATGCTATAATCACACTATCGGCGAAATGTAGGATAGTGATGAAAGAAATTTTTTTGTTTGATTCTGTAATTTTAATCAGGCTTTGCGCTGCCTTGTTATTTGGTTTTTTCCTTGGTTTTGAAAGGGAAATTACGGGCAAATTTGCAGGGCTTCGCACGCACATTTTAGTTTGTGCTGGTGCTGCAATTTTTACCATATTGTCAATTTATGGTTTCCAATATCACCTTGCAGATGGCACAGTTGGCACAAATGACCCAGCCAGAATTGCAGCTCAAGTAATTACAGGTATCGGTTTTATTGGTGCTGGTACTGTTATGCGCCATGGCACAAACATTTCAGGTATCACAACTGCTGCAACATTATGGGTGGCAGCTGCAGTTGGTATGGCATGTGGTTGTGGAATGATTTTCCTTGGTTTTATCTCAACATTTTTAACCCTTATGGTGCTTGTTTCGATTAGGCACTTTGAAAAAAAATTCATTTTACACAGAATTGCAAACCCAAAACTTTTTGATATTTCTTTCACTTGCTTAATTGGCGATTTTGATTTTTTAAATAATTTAATTCAAGAAAATTTCAAATTTGTCGAAAAATTTAAGAAAAAACTAAAAGCAGACGGGCAATTGCTTATAAAATTTACAGTTTCAAGCAAAAAACCATTATCAAGAATTAACGAGATATTCAAAAATATTCCTAACATTGATTCCCTTGAAATTTCAGAAATACACGAATGATTTTTACACTAAAAAATTTAATAAATCTATTAAGAACTATCGGAATCACTTTGATTTTAGTTGTGATAGGTGTGTTTTTTGCTGTGTGGCACGCAGCAGTTCAAGAATATAATATTGCGACAGGCAAAATTAGCAAGGAAATTAGAGTTTCAGAAGTAACAATTGATAGTTTGCTCTCTCAAGAAGCTGAGCACCCTGAAGACTACATAATAAATATAAAGCTTGCTGTTGCTTATCAAGAAGAAAAAATGTATTCAGAAGCAGAAAAACAATATCAAAAAGCGTTGTCTAAAGCACCAAAGAGTGAACTTGCGCTTTATCGTTATGCACTTTTCTGTATCGAGATGAAAAAATTTGCGGAAGCAATTAATTTAATTGAAAATATATCAGATTCTCCTTCAAAAAGGGTTATTGGTAGAAAACTTGCAATTTATCAAAAAATTTCTGAGAAATTAATTGAAATTGGAGATTATCAAAACGCGGCAAAAATCTTTACTCTTGCATATCGTTACGCAAGGGTCTTGGGAGGAGAACCTAAAGAAAACGTTTTGCAAGGTATGAAAGAGGCGTTCGTTAAGCTTGCCGATTTGAACATACGTTCGAACAATTATGAAGATGCAAAATTGAATCTTGAAGCACTTCTAAAATATACCGATTGCGCACTTGCTGAATATAAACTTGCTTTAATATATAAAACTATAGATATAGAAAAATCGGCTCGATTGATTGAAAAAGTTTTCTTAAAAGACTATAAATTGGTTAATTTAGAGCTTTATTATGACATTTTGGAAGAGTTGAAAAATAAATATAAAGCAAGCGGGAACAAATCAAAAGTAGCATTTTATCAACATAAACAAGACAAACTCATAAAATTTGTTGCGGAGAACTTTATTTTCACTGACGATTTTTCAATCGGCAATGTTCATGTCATATGCAAAAAAGGTTTCAAACCAAAATGTGATTTGGCATTTAGCATAAAAAACAATACAAAAAATTACACACATGTACTTTATTTGAAAATTAACCTTCTTTATCCGAACGAAAAAGAAGAAACAATTGAAACAACCGTTATTTTCCCAGATAAAAAAGAAAGACAAGAAGTTTTCACAAGCCTTGCAATTAATCCTAAAAACAAAAATAAAGGGTTAGACAAAGCAAACTATCTTGAAGTTTCCTATGCTGCAAGAAAAGACCGAAAATCCGAATGGGTGTTCTTGAGAAAAATCAATGTGAAATATCAATAAAAAACGCACTCAGTGAGTGCGTTTAAATATATTTTGCTTTTATTATTTGCTCAAGTTTAATTTTTTAATAACTTTATCTGTGATATCAATTCCGCCGTAATAAATTGTTCTGTAGTCTGCAACTGTGTCAATTTTATTTTCGATGGCAACTGCTTTGATTGCTTTTTCAATTTCTTTATCGATAGCTTCTTCTTTTTGAAGTTTAAAATTAGCGTATGCTTGTTGTTTTTTTGCAAATTCTTTTGCGGTTGCTTCCTCAAAAGCTCTTTGTTTAATTGGGTTTTCTATTTTTTTGAATTCTTTTTCTTTATCTAATAAATATCTTTGTAGTTCAACTGCTCTATCGTCAATTTGAGAGATTGCAGCCTTTGCTTTTGAATAATTATCAACGATTTCTTTATAATCAACAGTGCCAACAACATTTGCGAACGCAGGTTTTGCTAGTAGTAATAAAACTGCAAGAACAATAATTTTTCTTACCATATTTCAATTTCTCCTTTAATTATGTTAAAATTGTAGCATAATTATTTTTTGATGGCAAAAGGGGAATATTAGTGGGAATTATCGGCGAAAATATACATGTAATATCTAAATCTGTAAAAGAAGCACTTATTGCTCGAGATGAAGAATTTATTCTAAATCTTGCGCAAAAACAAATAGATTCTGGAATTAAAATCATAGATTTGAACATAGGCCCAGCAAAGGGTACTGTGGCAGGTTCTAT
>JAZNJP010000219.1:0-13395 GCA_045578125.1 Candidatus Gastranaerophilales bacterium
AAAATAATTTCTGATTTTGAAATTTATCTCACAAAAGAGAGAAATTTTTCAACACATACTGCCCGCGCTTATTTAACCGACATAAAAAATTTCATTATTTGGCTTGATAACAAGTCACCTCTTGAAGTTGATTCAAAAACAATAAGTTCATTTTTGCATTTTATACAAACAATGAAATATAAAAGAACAACTGTTACCAGAAAAATTGCAGGCATAAAAAGCTTTTATAAATTCTTATACAACGAAGAAATTATTGATTTTAACCCAGTAAATAATATTGTTTTACCTAAAAAAGAAAAGAAATTGCCAAACTTTTTAACTGAAGATGAAATTCAAAATATAATTCAAAATATAAAAATTGAAACTCCAGCAGGATATAGAAATAGAATTATTTTCGAACTTCTTTGGGTCACAGGAATGCGAATTAGTGAGCTTTCAAACCTAAATTTAGGAAATTTAAACCTAAAAGAAAGAGAAATTACGGTTTTCGGTAAAGGCGCAAAAGAAAGAATTGTGCTTATTCCAGAGTCAACCAAAAAACAACTTGAAAATTACATCCAAAACATAGCACCTTTAATAAACTCAAATCCAAAAGATAAAAACAGCCCATTGTTTACAAACTACAACGGTTTTAGGCTACAAAATCAAAGTATTAGAAAAGCACTTAAAGAAACTGTTCAAAAAATTGAACTCCCAAAAAGAGTAACTCCGCATATGTTTCGTCATAGTTTTGCAACAAAATTGCTCGAACACGGCGCAGATTTAAGAATTGTGCAAGAACTTCTTGGGCACGCAAGCATTGCAAACACACAAATTTACACTCATATCTCTACTCAAAGACTCCAAGAAGTTTATCAAAGCGCACACCCAAGGGCATAAACGCAAATTATTGATTTTATTAGAAAAAAAAGTAAAATAAGATTATGAAAAAATTTCTTCTCTCCCTATTTGCATTTTTTATTATCTCTCAAACCGCTCAAGCACTTGAGATAATTAAAGATACACTTGTAAGAGTAAATCCAAGAAAACCAATTTCAACACAAAATTACACCGAAGGAGATTTTGTATATTTTGTAAATTACACAGATATGTGGCAAGGAACAGAGATTTTAATTCCAAAAAGCACAGTGTTTGCAGGGCACATAAATTTTCTTAAAATGCCAGTTCAGGGTGTAAATGGGGCATTTAGTATGAAAATTGACAAAATGCTTATGCCAAATGGCGATGTTTACGATATTAATGCAATTATAACTTACGAAGGCAAAGAGCAGATTGGTGGAGAACTCGCACCACCTGCTGATTACACAAAAGCAATTCATTATATTGGTCAATTTAGAGCACTTCAACAATGGGTGCCTGCAGGACACTATGAATTTGGCAAACATACCACAATTACACAAAAAAACGACTTATACATAATATTCAAAGAAAATCTTATTTTAAAAGACTAAAAATGTTAAGTTTATTGCCATTTGCCAAATATGTTTTATAATTTTATTGAGGAGTAAAAGGTTATGAAAAGAATAGCAACAACAGTTTTCGCGATTTCAATATTTAGCAGTTTAATATTTTCAATAAACCCAGCCAAAGCCAATCAGAATTTTTCATATCAAGTCGCACAACCGCAACAAGCAAACACACCACTTCAAGGTTCTGTTATATACACTCCGGCTGGGCTTATGACAAAAGCCGTTTTGTCTCAACCATTGAGTTCTGAAACAACATATCAAGGTGCAACAGTTACTGCAACATTGCCTGAAACACTTATATACAAAGGTGAAGTTATAGCACCTGCAGGAAGCACAATAACTGGAACTGCAATTGATGTTAGAAAAGCAGGAAGAGCAAAACATAACGGCGAAATTTATGTAAGATTTAATAACATAATAACACCACAAGGTTATAGAGTTCCGATTAGCGCAATAATTAAAACAACTGATAATACAGGGCGACTAAAAGGTGGCACAAAAAAAGATGCGGCTGTTGATTACGCTAAGGAAACTGCAATTGGCGCTGGTGGCGGTGCAATATTAGGCACTGTAATGGGCGCAGTTTCAGGCGGAAGCGTTGGCAAAGGCGCAGTTTATGGAACAGCAATTGGCGCTGGTGGCGGTCTTGTTAAGGGACTTGTCGAAAAAGGTTCACCTATTGAAATCCCAACAGGTGCAATTCTTGACATTTATTTTGATCAACCAATAACAATAAGTGCACCAAGTGGATATAATTACTAGAAAATCGGGCGATTTTTTTAAAAGTTTTTTATTTAAAATTAAATAAAAAGAACAAAAGATAAGGGGAAAATGGGACAAATTCCAAGCAGATATTTATTAAACGAGGATAACACGGCAGTGAAAAAAACTCTGCCACATGATTTTTCATCAACCAATTCAGATGAAATATCCTTCAAAAAAGCTCTCGCGATATCCACTGCTCTACATCCAGCAGCGGCTGTCAGTGTTTGGTTAATCTCGATTGCTCTTGCGTTTCTTGGAATTAATCTTTTCATGTTCGAAAAACCAAACTTACTGCCAAAAAAAGATATTGAGTTTGTGCTTGTAAATAAAAAAGAAGCACCACCAATAAATAAAAACACAAATCTCCGCGCAGATAGAAATTCTCGCGCTGGCGGTATTCACGATCCAAAAAGAAAAATATCTGAACCAAGCCCAGCGCCTGCAAAACAAGCAAAAAGCATAAAGCCAAGTCCAGCCCCTGCAAAACAAACTGCAAAGCCTGCGCCAAAAGCAAACTTAATGCAAAAAATTGAAAATAAACCAGCACCTGCTCCTAAAGCACCAGCTAAACCAAAACCAATGCAAGCGCCAAAACCAGCTGCGCCTTTGGTGAAACAAGCAGGTCCAGATATGCCAAGAGCGCAAATGCCCAAAATTGTGCAAACTCCAAGTAGCCCATTTACAACAACTGTTCCAAGAGGAACACAGCCAACAGGCACAACAATTTCAAGTGGCGGTGGCACAGCGACATCAGGTGGCTATAAACCACAAGGAACAGGAATTGGTGCAGGTTCAGGCTCTCATGGACTCAGCCCACAATTTAGCAAAGGAACTGGCACAGGAACTTCACGAGGAACATCTGGCGCTGGAACAACTGGCTCTCGTGGTTCATCTGGTGGTGGATATGGAAACTACGGCAACCCAAGCCCAGGAAACCCAGCAGGCGCACCAGGAATAGATGCTATAAGGCAAGCCGATTGGGGTCCTTATATGCGCAACTTAGAAGCTAGAATTAGAAGAAATTGGAACCCACCAAAAGGTGACACTTCTAAAAGAGTTGTTATATATTTCAAAATTTCAAGAGACGGGAAACTGCTTTCTATGAATGTTGTAAAATCTTCAGGGCTAGCTCTTGCAGATCAGGCAGCACGTGCTGCAATACAACAATCAGCACCATTCCCACCGCTTCCGCCTGAATATAAAGGCTCAAACATAGACATTGATTTCACCTTCGACTATAACGTGCTAGGTGCAAGATACAGATAAACACAATAAATGAGGATATAAAATTATGGAACTTTTATTACATTCTATCGCAATTGATTGGCCAGTGCTTCTCCCAATCTTTGTTTGTTCAATTCTTGTTGTAGCAGTTGCAATCAACCGTTTCAGCTACTATAACCGCAACAAAAGAAACATTGGCGCATTCATTCAAGACTTACAAAGAGCACTGGCAAAAAATAATATTGCAGGCGCAGAGAGAATATCTGCCCAAATTGGAGGCATTATTTCTGAAATGGCAGATGAAGGCCTTAGAATTTATACTGAACAAAAATCAGGTTTTTCAAGAGCATTTGATATTTCTTCAAGCCTTGCTACAAGAAAACTTGAAAAAGGTTTAACAATTCTTGGAACAATCGGCGGTGTTGCGCCATTTTTAGGTTTGTTCGGAACAGTTGTTCGTATTCTCTATACTTTCCAAGATTTAGCTTCTCAAGGCAACCAATCAACAGCGGTTGCAATGGGTATCGCTTCAGCCCTTATTGCAACAGCATTTGGTCTTGGGGTTGCAATTATCGCAGTTGTTTTATACAACTATTTCCAAACAGTTGTTACTCAATTTGAATCAGATTTTAAACTTATCAAATTAGTTTTCTTAAGCTTTATTGATTCAGACGAAGAAGTAAAAGTAACAGGCGAAGCAGGCAACATCGCTCTTTAAGGATAAAAAATGGCAATTAAATTAACACAATCTGAAAATGGTAAAAAAGCAACTTTTAACGAGATAAATATCACACCACTTACTGATATTTTTCTTGTTCTGCTTATCATTATGATGGTTATTGCCCCAGGGTTTCAATCTATGGACAATAACATAACAATGCCTGAAATAAACTCAGGAATTACTATTGAAGATAAAAAAGCAGTTGTGTCTATCACAAAAGATGGCGCAATGTATATAAATGGTGAAAAAACAAACGAGAGCGATTTAGAAGAAAAACTTATTGCACTTGTAGACGAATCTCAAGAAAAACAAGTTGTTGTTCGCGCAGATGAAAAAACTAAAAGTTCCGAAATATTAAAAATAATGCGCCTTGCACAAAGCGCAGGCTACGAAAAACTAACTGTTGCAGGCGAACCATTAAGCAAAAAAGAACAAAGAAATCTTGAAAAAAATACAGAAAAAGGAGCTAAAAATTAATGAGAAGACAAACCTTTAATGAAATAAATATCACTCCTTTAACAGACATTTTCCTTGTTCTGCTTATCATTATGATGGTTATTGCCCCAATGTTTGACCAACAAGGCTTAAAACTTTCTGTTCCGCAATTTGTTGAAGAACAAGAAAATAAAAAAGATTCAAAAATTTTAACTGTTACAATCACCGAAGAAAACAAATATTTAATAGGCGAAGAAGAAGTTGAAGCAAACAATTTAAACTCAGCGCTTACTGCCAAAAAAGAAGAAGCAGCTGATGGTTTAATGATTCAAGTTGAAGGAAATTCAGACCACAGCACAGTTGTAAAACTCATGGACGAAGCTCGCAATTCAGGCATAGAAAGCATTTCAATTACAGAAATATAAATGATACAATTTGAGGACGAAGTATGATTTTTAAAAATAACAGCAAACCAAAATTTGCGATTCCTAGGTTTGCAAAAATTTTATTTGGGACATTAGCTGGCATTTTAGGTTTTATTTACCTAAGCTTTTTGTTTATTCTACCAAATGCATTGAAACTTGAGAGTTTCTTGCCACTAATTAATACAGAACTTGCAAAAATTACCCCAATCAAGCTTGAAACTAAGGGCTTAAAACTTAAGACAACACCAAAGCTTGATGTTGGCATTGTTGCGCAAAACATAACTATTTTAACCCCAAATAATGAAACAATAATAAACATTTCAAGCCCAAGTATTGAAATTAATATTCCATCAATCATTTTTGGAAAAATAAATCTTGAAAAGATTTATGCAAAAGATATTACATTAAACCTTGTATATAAAAATAAAAAATATACAATTTTGGATTATTTTACACAAACAGCTCCTCAAGTCCCAGTTCAAACCAAAGAAAAAGAAGAAGTTGAATTCCCGCTCGAAGTAGGAAAAATTAAATTTATTGTTGATAACTTGGCACTTAATTTAAAGGACGAAGACATTAAAAAATCTTTCAAATTAAGCGCCAAAAACTCTATTTTCAAACTAAATTCACTTGCTGGCCCACTTCAAATTGTAACCAAAGGAAATATTTCAAGAGTTGATGTAGCAAAAAAATATTTAAATTTCGATGTAAATTTAAGCACAAAGCTTCCTGAATTTGAAGCAAGTGAAAGCACGGCGCAAACTCCTAAGATAGAGCTTTTCAACCCATTTGCAATGATTGACACACTAGGAGCTCATGCAAATATTCTTGCTAATTTAAAAATTAATGACCTTAAAAACTTTAATGCCAAAGGATATTTAAAAATCGATGAAGCAACAATTATGCTGGATGGTAAAAAACTCCCAAATAGCAATCTTGATTTGAATTTCGACAAAAATAAAATTAAAATTGGCACAAAATTATACATAGCACAAAACGAATTTTTAACCTCAAATGGTTTTTTAGAACTTGGGAAAAAATCAAAAATCAACCTTCAAACAAAATGCGATAAAGCTTCGCTTAACCAAATCAAAAATCATATAGGCGCTATTTTAAATTTATTTAATATCCAAAACGATTTCAAAAACATTCTTGCAAAAGGTTATCTCAACTGTGATTTCAACATAGATAGCGATTTCAAAAAAATTAAATCAGACGGCTTTATAAAACTTGTTGAAGGAAATATATCTTATCCTAAAGCAAATGTTAATTTGACAAATATTGCCTCAACCATTGACTTTACAGGCAATAAAATGACAATTAAAGACACTCACGCATCGCTCAATAATGCAAAATTCCAAGCAGACGGCGTGATTGACACAAACTCTAGAATGAATTTAAAAATAAGTTCAGACCCGCTTGAAATCTCAGAAATTGTCAAACTTTTAAGTAGCCTAAAACTTGTGAAAGAATCTGATTTAAAAGACTTAGTATTCAACGGCGGAACAATCCAAGCAAAAGCAGATATTAAAGGTTCATTTGAAAAACCTGAATTTGTAGGTAGTGCAAATGCTAACGATATCAATATTTTAATTAAAAGTTTGAAAGCACCGCTTACAATCTCAAAAGCAAGCGCAACTGTCACACCATCTGGTGATGATTTTAACTTAAATGCAGATGTAACTTCACTCAATTTTAAAGTGCAAGGTGCACCTCAAGGGTTATCTTTGCCAAGCGCTAAAATTACAGGAAATTCTGAAAAAATAACGATTAACCCATTTAAAATTTTAATGGGCGCAAATGCCATTGTAGCCTCAGGCTATATCGAAGATTATATGAAAAAACCTGAAATAAAGCTTACGGCACAAGGTAATATTTCACCTAATTTCATTTTAAGTTTTATACCACAAGAAATGAGAAAAAATATCACATACAAAGGCGCAATTCCTTTAAATGTAGCAATTGACGGCGATATTGATGATATTAAAATAAAAGGAAATATTACAACAAGCGCGAATAATTACATAAATATTATTGATATTGAAAACATCAAAGGTCAAACTGTAAAAACTGCTTGTAACATCAACTTAAAAGGAAGCGATTTAATTATTGATGACATCTCAGCCCCAAATGTGTTTAATGTTAAAGGCAAAGTTGCAAATATTTATTCTCAAAACCCAATATTATCAAACATTGCAGTAAATTTACCTCAAAAATTAAATATTATTTTAGAAATTTTAGATGGCACAAAACTTAGTGCAAAGGGAAATTTAAATATAGCAGGTAGTGTTGCAAAACCTGAAATTACAGGGCAATTTGCAATTTCAAATCTCAATTATCCAACATTTAAATTAACTGTTGAAAATGCCCTTGTAAACTTTAAAAAATCTATTATCGCAGCAACTGCGACAGGCATCAAAGTTGGAAAATCTGATTTCAGAGGTGAGCTGAATTTGAATAGTGATATGACAAAATATATCACAATAAACAACTTGAATTTCTCATCTGGCACGCTTGACGTAGATGAAATTATGCAAATTATAGCTTCTGCTCCTAACACACAAACAACAGCAGGGCCCACAAGCAATATAGCTGTAAAAACAGGAAAAGGCACAATTTCAAATTTAAAAACAGGAACAATTCTTCTTCAAAACATCGGCTTTAATTTTAAAATGGCAAACGACCTTGTAACAATATCTGACCTGAAAGCAAGCGCTTATGACGGGACTGCAACAGGCACGGCAAGTTACCACCTTTCTCAACTTAAAACAGGTTTTAATATAACAGGGAAAAATATAAATGTAGCAAAGGCATCAAAAGCCTTTGTAGGCGTGACTTTGCCAACATCAGGAACTCTTGAAGGCATAGTTAAAGGAGAATTTCGTGGGGCAACATTCACTCAACAGATGAAAACGCTTACAGGAAATGCAAAATTCACAGTAAAAAACGGCGTTATGAAAGATTTCATCAAGTTTGAAAACTTCTTATATGCAGGCAACTTGCTTTCAGAAAACATATTAGGTTTCAACTTAAATAATGCAATATCTGCTGTTTCAAAAGTAAATACAGGCGAATTTAGTACTCTTGAAGGAACTTTAACTTTTGGGAACGGCTGGGCAACAATCAACAAATTCGCATCTCGAGGAGCAAACATGAGCTTATATGCAACAGGAAAATATAACTTGCTCACAAACTATGCAGATATGAAAATTTTAGGAAGAATTTCGCCTCACGTGGCCAACAAGCTCGGCCCTATTGGCGATTTCACATTAAACAAAGTGCTTGAAAAAATGCCTTCCAAAGCTCTTGCAGTGCTTGAAGCAGTTAGAACTGTTGCGCCTAAAAACCCACTTCTAGCAACAATTTCAGAAGAAGACATAGCAAAAATTCCTGAATTGACATCAGGAAACACTGAAGGTAAAAAAGAATTCCAAGTTTTAATTCAAGGGCTTGTAAGTTCTGCCAAAAGCGTAAAATCATTTAAATGGGCTCAATAAATGAGAAAATCTCGTTTTCTTGATTGGCACCAAAAAATATGATAAAATCCAGCTATGGCAATCTTAAAAATCAAAAAATACGGGGAAAATGTACTCCGTCAAAAATCTAAAGAAGTTACAAAAATTTCTAAAAAAATACAAGTTTTAATTGAAAACCTTGTTGATACAATGTATCACAACAACGGCGTTGGACTTGCGGCGCCGCAAGTTGGTGAAAATGTTAGAATTTTTGTAATTGACGTTACAGAACCAAACGAAGCGCCAGATCCTATTATTTTTATCAACCCAAAAATAATTAAAAAGGAAGGCGCAATTAATAGTTATGAAGGCTGTTTAAGCTTTCCTCAAATGTACACAAATGTCAGAAGATATGAAACCGTTAAAGTAAAAGCTTTAAATTTCAACGGGAAACCTTTTGTAATTGAGGCAAAAGAAGGTTCTTTGCTCGCTCGTGCAATTCAGCATGAATTTGACCACTTAGATGGTATTTTATTTGTTGACCACACAAGAAATGTGATTGAAACATCAATGCTACTTGATAAGTACGGTTTGCCAAAGCTTGAGGAAGATAAGCTAATTGAAGAGGACGAACTTGAAAAAGAAATTCTTGCTCATACCCCAAGCGACAAAGAAATTGCAGAAAAAATATTAAAAGAAGGCGAAAATGGCAATTAAATTAGTATTTTTCGCAACTCCAGACATTGCTCTTAGTTGTTTCGAAAAATTACACCAAGATAAAGACATTGAAATTTTAGCATTTGTAACTCAGCCTTCAAGACCATCAGGCAGAGGCAACAAAATTTTGCCTTCAAAACTTGAAGTTTTTGCGCTTGAGAACAATATCGAAGTTATAAAATCAGAAAAAATATCAAAAGACACAGAAAATGTTGAAAAATTAAAAAATTTTAAGGCAGATTTTTTTGTAACTTTTGCATTCGGACAAATTATCTCTCAAGAAATTATTGATATTCCGCATTTTGGAACAATTAATGTCCACGCTTCACTTCTTCCAAAATATAGAGGTGCAAACCCCATCCGCCAAGCGCTTTTAGATGGTGAAGAAAAAACAGGCGTTACAACAATGATGACCTGTCTTGAGATGGACGAAGGCGACATTTGCTTGCAAGAAGAAATCCCTCTCACAAGTGACACAACATCAATTGAGCTCACAAACAAAATTTCAGATTGCGCATACGGGCTTTTAAAGAAAACTTTAGAAGGCTTGCACAATAAATCAATCACGCCAATTAAGCAAGATAGCGCACTTGCAACATACACTAAAAAAACAAAAAAAGAAGACAAAATTATTAATTGGGAAGACGATGCCGAATACATCAAAAATAAAGTTCGAGCACTTATCGACAACTTCACTTGCCAAACAACATATAAAGGCAAAATCGTGAAATTAATTAAATGTTCAACTTGTGCCGATTGCGGAGAAAGCGGTGAGATTTTAAATGTTGATAAAAAAGGCATACTTGTTGGGTGCGGAAAAAATTCAGTTTTAATTGAAATGGTAAAACCTGAAGGCAAAGGCGAAATGGCAGCTTATGCTTGGAGCCTTGGTGCAAGGATAGAGAAAGGTGAAAAATTTGAATAAAGCAATAAGAGGGGCAATTACTTGCTCGAATGACGAGAATTCAATGCGCGAAGCAACGGTTGAATTATTAAACGCAATTTTGGAAAAAAACGAACTTAAAACAACCGACATTCATTTTGCAAACTTTTCAGCAACAAAAGATTTAACCGCTTGCTATCCTGCAAAATATGCAAGGCTTGATTGCGGATTTTCTGATGTGCCTATGATGTGCTATCAAGAAATGTATATTGAAAATTCGCTTGAAAAATGCATAAGAGTTATGCTTTTTGCTGATGTAAAAAGTGGTAATGTGCACCATGTATATTTAAAAGGCGCTGAAAAATTAAGACCGGACTTAAAAGAAAGGTAATCAACATGAAAAAAGAATTGATTAATTTTCCATATCTTACAAAACCAATTAGTCTATATACCCTTGATAATGGGCATAAAGTAGCACTTGCGCACAAAGAAGGTGCTCTTGTAAACATTTCAAGCTGGGTGAAAACGGGCTCAATCAATGAAGACGATGTAAATAATGGCGTTTCTCATTTCCTTGAACACTTGATGTTCAAAGGAACAGAAAGATTTAAAGCAGGCGATTTTGACCGCATTATGGAGCAAAAAGGTGGAATAATTAACGCTGCAACTTGGAAAGATTACACTTTCTATTACATCACCATTTCAAAAAATCATCTAGATTTAGCGCTCGACATGCACTCAGATATGATGATGAATATCACTCTCCCTGAAGAAGAAATAGGGCCTGCTTTTGATATCAATGGCGTTGCGCCAGAAGAAAAAAGGGAAAGATATGTTGTTTTAGAAGAAATTAAAATGCGCAAAGACCAAAACTGGAGCAAGGTTTACCACGCATTAAACGATATGATGTATGAAAAACATCCATACAAAAGAGATGTTATAGGAACTTCTGAAATTATTTCTCAAATTCCAAGAAGCGCAATTATGGATTACTATAATTCTTTCTACACACCTGAAAACATCTCAACCATTGTAGCAGGCGATTTTGACGAAGAACATGTACTTCAAGAAATTATCAAAGGTTTTAAATTTAGAAACACTAAAACAAAAATTATGCCACATGGCGAAATGGAACTTGAAATTAAAAACCCAAGAACAGAGATTCAAAGAGGAGATGTGAATTGTGGTTATATAATGTTTGGTTTCCTTGCAGATAGTGCTAAAAACCTTAAAGAAAGTATCGCTCTTGATATAATTTCAACAATTCTAGGCGAAGGCAAAAGCTCAAGATTGTATGTAAATTTAATTGAAAAAATGGCAGAACCATACTACTACTCGCTTGATACTTGCCACTATCAATTCAAGGAAGGGAATAATTTCTTTATTGAAGCAAATTTTGACCACACAAAATTTGACAAAGTTATTCCAGAAATCAAAAATGAGTTAAAGAATATCCAAAACATAACAGAAGATGAGCTTAAAAAAGCAAAAAAACAAACAAAAGTTGGCTTTGCTTCAAGCACTGAAACCGTTGCAAAATTAGGGGACAGCATAGGGCATTATTTAACTGTTTGCGAAGATTTAAATATGGCACAAAACTATGAAAAACTGCTTGAAGAAATTGACATTCAATATATTCAAGAGGTTGCAAAAAAATACCTAGACCCTGAAAAATGTGCAATAAATGTACTTTTGCCGAATGAGGAGAAGTAAAAATGAAAAAACACGTAATAAACGGAATTGAAATAATTTTAAAAAACAATGCTAAAACGCCTCGAGTGGCACTTGTTTGCAACTTTTTAATTAACAAAGAAGAAAAATATGCAGGCATTCGCTCGCTTTACACAAAACTCCTTATGCAAGGAACAAAAAAATATTCTGCTGTTGAACTCTCAAAACTTATTGAAGATAACGGAATTGAATTAAACATCAAATGCAAACAAGATAACTTAACTGCTTGCGCTTTATGTTTGAACGAAGATTTTGAACTTGCAGTAGATATTTTAAGCGATGTACTCCAAAATTCAACATTTAATGAATTTGAAAAAGAAGTGCACAAACTAAAAGGCGAAATTACCTCAGAACTCGATGAACCAAGACTTCTTGCAACTGATAAGTTTGTTAGAAAAATATTTGAAAATCATTATTATTCAAATACATACTCAAAAATTCTTGAAGAAATTGACAATATTGTAAAAGAAGACATGTTTGAAATGTCAAAACAATTCTTAGACGCAAAGAAAGTTGTAACTATTGTGGGCGACATTCAAGACGAAGAAAAATTACTAAATATAATTGCAGAAAAACTTGCTTTTATGAAAAACGCGGAATCAGTTGATGAAATTTCTACAGTTAACGAAATTCAAGCGCCAACAGTTGATTTCATTGCAAAAGATGACCTTGCACAAGCACAAGTTTTAAAAGGGGTTATTGTTCCAACATTTACGCACGAAGATTACCCAAAAATTATTGTTATGAATAACATTTTAGGCTCAGCCGGTTTAAGCTCAAGGCTTTTTGTTGAACTTCGTGATAAAAAAGGTCTAGCATACACTGTGCGCTCAAGTTATGAGCCTATGATTAGAGGTGCAATTCTTTATTTTTACATTGCTTGCGACCCATCAAACATTCAAAAATCGCTTGATGAATTTGATGTTGAAGTAAAAAAATTGCAAACAACACCAATCACAGAAGCTGAACTTCAAGGTGCAAAAGAAAATGTTATTGGAAGATTAGAATATTTCTCTCAAACAAATATGCAACAAGCACTTATGATTTCGGGAGATTATCTTCTTGGGCTTGGGCTTAATTGGGAAGAAAAATACAGAAAAATGATAAACGATGTGACGGTTGAAGATGTGCAACATGCAGCACACTATTTCAACTCAAATTCAATTACAGTTGCACTTGCAAAAAGCGAATATAAAATTTAAAACAAAAATTAAACACAAAAAATCGTGCAGTAAAAATCTGCACGATTTTTTATATAACAAAATTTTATCCTACAAGTTGTAATTTTTTACCAACGGCTTCAGAATTCCCATGAACACCTGTTGATTCTGCACCAAAAGCAAGGCCATAACCGCCACCATTTAACGATGCGTCGCCATATCTGCCAACTCCAAATGGGTTATTACTTGGCCCTTTAGCTTGAAAATTCTCTTGTGGTGGTGGAGTAAAACCGCCAACTTTTTGATCTATGCCACCAAAACCACCAGAGCCTTTTGTATTAGCACTTAAATTTTTTACATATGGGTTGTTCTGGTAGGCATTTAATGCTGCAATGTTTCCAAAATCTAAC
>JAZNJP010000220.1:0-1630 GCA_045578125.1 Candidatus Gastranaerophilales bacterium
CTGGGTTTAGAAAGCCGCATTCTAAGTGCACACCTAAAACTTTTGCACATTCTGGATTTTGCGCTTTTTTCATATATCTTGAGATATTTTTGAGGGCACTATGCAAATTTTCTGGAGTGTCTGAAGCAAGAGTTGGGCAAAAAGCATCATAGGAATGTTCTTTTATTTTTCTTGCAAATTTGTATATGTCTTCAACATTTGCCCTGTTGAAGTTCACCCCAAAGCCTCCATGTGTGTGAATATCTATTATTCTCATAGCTAAATTTTACAACAATTTTTAAAAAAGGGCTATTTGTTAATTTTTTTCATTTAAGGTAAAATTGTTATGAATTTTCAAGGAGAGAATATGGCTGAACTTTTGCTTCCTGCGGGAAATATTGAAAAAATGGAATATGCTATACAATATGGTGCTGATGCTGTTTATCTTGGCATGGTTGATTTTTCCTTGAGAACTATGAGAAAAGGTAGCCTTATTACTCGTGAAAATTTAAAAGATGCAATCTCAAGAGCACATGAACTAGGCAAAAAAGCATATTTAACTGTGAATATTTTTGCTTTTGAAAATGATATTAATAAATTGTATGAAAATATCGAAGTTATACGAGAAGCTCGTCCTGATGCAATTATTGTTTCAGACTTTGGAGTTTTTAATATAATTCGTCGCGAGCTTCCTGAAATTGATATTCATATTTCAACTCAAACTAACACACTTAATTCCGAAGCGGTGAAATTTTGGGAAGGGCTTGGTGCAAAAAGGGTAATTTTGGCGCGCGAGCTTTCATATAAGCAAATAGAAAAAATGGTTTCAGATTGCCCAAATATTGAACTTGAATGTTTTGTGCACGGTTCTCAATGCATGAGTTTTTCTGGCAGATGTTTGCTTTCAGATTTTATGACAAAAAATTCAAGAAAAGCAAATTCTGGTGGTTGTGCTCAGCCTTGCAGATGGAGCTACAAGCTTTTAGAGGAAACTCGCCCAGGGGAATATTATGAAATATGCCAAGATAACCACGGTTCGCATATTTTGTCTCCAAAAGATTTGTGTTTAATTGAGCATATTCAAAACCTTCGTGATGCAGGCGTTGCTTCGTTTAAAATTGAAGGCAGAACTAAATCGCTTTATTATGTGAGTGCAACGGCACGTGCATATAGGATGGTGCTTGACGGCAAAGTTTCGCCGTCTGACGGCTATAAAGAACTTTTAAAAGTTGGCAATAGGGGCTATACTAAAGGATTTTTCTTAGGAGACAATAATTCTGAATCTTATAGTTATGACATTTCAAAAGGGCTTGCTGGTGCTGATTTTCTTGGAATTGTTATGGCGCAAAATGGAGAATTTTTGCAAGTTGAAACTAAAAATAAAATGACGTCTGGGCAAGTTGTTGAAATTATTACGCCAGATGAGAATGTTGAAACAAAAATTGTTGCAATTAAAAATGACAAAGAGCAAAATCTATTTGTTGCAAACACGAACGATGTTGTTTTGATGAAATTTGATAAAATGCCAGCGAATACTAAATATGCCCTCATTCGAACTGTTGGCATTATTGACAAAAGAATTGAAGTCAAAAAAGCCAAAAAAACTATGCCACTTAAAGGTTATCTTCCAATCTTAAAAGGAAGAATTAAA
>JAZNJP010000221.1:0-2983 GCA_045578125.1 Candidatus Gastranaerophilales bacterium
TCAGGCTTACAAAAATCAGATTTAATAATTTTAGCTGCTCGTCCAGCAATGGGAAAAACTGCGTTCGCTTTAAATATTGCACAACACGTTGGCTTACGTGAAAAGAAGCCTGTTGCAATATTTTCTCTTGAGATGCCTAAAGAACAATTAGTTACACGTATGATGTGCTCTGAAGCAGAAGTTGATTCTCACCGTTTAAAAACAGGTAATATGGGTTCTTCTGACTGGGAAAAACTTACAACAAGTATGAGTGCATTTACAGATGCCCCCATTTATATTGATGATACATCAGGTGTTACGGTTATGGATTTGCGTGCTAAATGTCGTCGTTTAGCTATGCAAGAGAAAGATTTAGGGCTAATTGTAATAGATTACTTGCAACTTCTTGAAGGAAATTCAAAAGAAGATAGGTTCCAGCAAATTTCTGCAATTTCAAGGGGGTTAAAAACTTTAGCGAGGGAATTAAATGTTCCAATTATTGCACTTTCTCAGCTTTCTCGTAAAGTTGAAGAAAGAAAAGATAGAACACCAATGCTTTCAGACTTGAGAGAATCTGGTGCAATTGAGCAAGATGCTGACGTGGTTATGTTTATTTATCGTGAAGAATATTATGATAAAGAAAATCCAGATTTAAAAAATAAAGCTCAAATTGTAGTTGCAAAACAAAGAAACGGCCCTACTGGTCAGTTTGAATTATTATTCCAAGGTAATACTACTAAATTCAAAAATAAAATTACTCAAAAAATAGATTAGATGGATAGCAAAAAGGAGTTAATATGATAGCACTTGAAGCAATAAAGTTTACTTTTAAGAATTTTTGGAAGCTGTTACCATATTATATTGCGCCTTTTTTGCTTGTGACAATTGGTGGTGCACTTGGTTTTATGCCTTTGTTCTTTCAAGCACCTTTTGTTATTGCTCTTGCTCTTGTTGGGCTTATTATGTTGCTTGCTTCTTTTTGGAGTTATGTTGTTAAAGGTGCTGGCGTTCATAGTGTTACTAATGGAATGCTTGCGATAGGGCAGCTCATTCCATTTGAAGGTGCAGATAAGAATATTACGCAAAGGGCAGGAAAATTTATAAAATTTTTATTTATTTTAGCAGGGCTTTCAATTTTGGTTGCGCTTCCATTAATTTTGAGCGGAATTATTTTTGTTAAAGCTAATAATGTTGCGCTTGGAATTTTGTTATTCTTTGCTTCGCTCGGGCTTATAATATGGTTTTCCCTTAAAATTTCAATGGCGTATCCTGCTTTTATTTTTAACGATTTCGAGAAACCAATGGATGCTGTGGCGTATTCTTTTGAAATTACAAAAGGCAAATTGGGGGACATTTTCACTCAATCTTTCGTTATGAGTTTGCTAATTAAGATTATTCTTTTTGTGTTGGCGATTATTCCCACCTTTATTATTTCGCTTTTGTTTGGCTTAAAAGGGGATTTGATTAAAGACATATATGATATCTCTGATGGTATAATTGGTTCTTTAGTTTATTTCACTGCAATGCCAATACTTGCAACTATGCTTTATAGAAAATTTTCAGGTACATTTAATCACCCAGATTGGATTGCGCTTGAAAGTTCTGAAAAATCTTAAGCATAAGTAAAACTTCAAGTTAACATAGTTGAATTTTCGCTTGTTTTATGCAATGCTATTTGTGTAATAGTTGGGGCAAGGACTTTGGGAAAAACTCTCAAAATTAAACAAGATGAAAAGCATAGTGCACAGGGTGTTGCAGCGCTTTTGCATAATCCATTACGAAGAAAAATGGCGCTTGTTGACATGCTCGGGCTTCAAGTTGTGCAAAGGCACTATAAAAATCTTGGTATCAATCTAAACTCTGATGTTGCGCTCCATAAAATTCCGTTTGCTCTTGAAGAATACAGGGTTTGTGATTTAACTCACAATGGTTATAAAATTTTTGTAATCACCGTTTTTAATGAAAACTTTATTCGCATTCCAAGAGTTCATTTTAATTTAAATATAACCCCAGATTTTTATGTTATTGCAGAAGTTGATAACAGTTTAAATGCTGGTGTTGTTGGTGGCTTTATAAGCGCAAATGATGTAAGGCGCACCCAAAGTGATACCAATTATTTCTATCCTAAAATTTCTGACTTAAGAGAGCCTTATGAACTTTCATTCTTGTTATCCAAACAAAAGCCAAACTTACTTCCTTTTGGAAGACACGTTGATGCTATTTCTTTATTTGGCAAGGTTTTAGACGAAGTTATTACAAACGAAGAAAAAAGAAGATTAATCACACATCTTCATTCCTGCCCTAATTGTTTAAAGAGATTTTTGGATTTATATTCTTTTAATGAAGTTTCAACAAGAATGACGCTTGTGCCTAAAAAAAATGAAGCGACACAAGTTTTGCAAAGTTCTAAAAAGCAAGAAAAGCAAATTGCTACAACTGCTGTTCCAAAAGCAGAAATTAAAGAAAAAATTTCAATTTTAAACGAAACAATTCCTGCTGCAAGCAAAGGAATATCTGATTTGAGCGGATTTTTGAAATCCTTAAATGATGAAGCAGAAATTGAGCAATCGAAAATTAATTTTGACGGTTTAAAAACCTTCTTCAAAAGAACTGCCGTTCTTGCGATTTCAATTTTTAAGTATTTAAAAAATACATTATGCGTGGTTAATTCTCGCATTAAGGCGAAATATACAAAAAAACAAAGAGCGACTTTTCTTGTTATTTTGTTAGTCCTTGCGTTTGTATGGAGTTCGCATAATGACAACAAAAACAAAAAAGCTCCAATTAAAAATCCTGAACAAATTGAAGAAAGCCAAATGCTTGAGCCAATTCCAACAGAAAGCATTATGCAATATTCAACAGAATATTCAAACGGAAATATTCAGCCATTCAGAGGTAACGTTGAAATTTCTTGGGATGTAGATAAAAGCCTTGCAGAAAAAGAAGAATATAAAAATTTTCTTCAAATTTTAGGCAAAAACATTAAACTCAATCTTGAAAATGA
>JAZNJP010000222.1:0-7574 GCA_045578125.1 Candidatus Gastranaerophilales bacterium
GATGAAATTAACATCTTCCACTTCGCCTGCTCTTTGGAAGTTGGCAAGAATGCCTTGAACAAGTTTCATATTTTGTCCGCTTGGTGTGCTTGATGGAATTTCGCTTGCAGGTTTTGTGATGGCGCGAGCTGGGATAATTGCTCCTTTTTCATCTCTCATTACTTGGTCGTTTTCATCAACCATAATATCGCCTTGAAGTAGCGTCATATCTCTATATCTTGTACCGTCGCCATCTGATGGGATAAAGAAATTATAGTCGTCTTTAACATCAGGAATTAATTCTTTGTCTTTTGTTGTTGTTTCAACATAATTTTTAAGTCCAGATGTCCAAAATTCTTTGTAAGCGAGCTTCATATTATCGTCAACGCCACGTTCGTCAGAGCGGATGCTTCCCCAAACTTTACCTTTGAATGAGACATCACTTTTTGGAGTAGCTTCTTTTTTTTCTTCTAAAGAAACATAAAAACTATCGTCATATGAAGTGATTTTTGAATTTTCATCAATTAAAAATCTTGAATCTTTAAAATCTGGATTATTTAATTTTAGAATATATTTTGCACCAACTTTAGGGTCTGAAATGTTATAAGCACGAGCAATATCATTATCGTCTTTCATGACAAATTGATATTTTTTATCGCCTACGGTAATTGTTTCAGCTTTGCTTGCGCCAAAATTTTGTTTACGCGAATTAATAATAGGTGTTGTGCCTAAAGAACTAATTGAATTAACTTTCATTAACCTTCTCCTAACATTTATATTTGTTTGTTCTATTAAAACATGAAAATAAATAAATTTGCCAGTAAAATTTGTTTAAAAAACATAACTTTGCCTTGAACAACAATATTTGCCATGTTAGAATAATTAGGAAAAAAAGGAGAAAGCTTTGATAAAAGTAGGAATAACAGGCGCTTTAGGAAAAATGGGGAGAGAAGTAGTTGAAGCCGTAAACGCTTCAAATGACTGTGAACTTGTGCTTGCAGTAGATATTGCAGGAATTGGCACAGAAATTTCAAAAGGTGTTTTTGTAGAATCAGATTTAGAAGCTGGAATTGACAAAACAAATCCTGATGTCATTGTTGATTTTACACAACCTGATAATGTTTATAAAAATGTTAAAACATATATAGGAAAAGGAATTAAATCTGTTATTGGAACAACAGGTTTGATGCCAGAGCAAATTCAAGAAATAGAAAAATTATCTGAAGAAAAACAAGTTGGCGTTATTATTGCACCTAATTTTTCAATTGGTGCAGTTTTGATGATGATGTTTTCTGGCATGGCGGCAAAATATTTTGATAATGCTGAAATTTTGGAATTTCATCACAATCAAAAGAAAGATGCACCATCTGGAACTGCAATTAAAACAGCAGAAATTATGAGACGAGAAAAAGATAATTTTACGCTTGGCAATTGCCCTGAAAAAGAAACAATGGAAGGTGCTCGCGGAGCAAATCATGACGGCAATATCAGAATTCATTCAATTAGAATGCCAGGCTATGTTGCAAGCCAAGAAGTCGTTTTTGGCTCATCAGGTCAAACACTCAAAATCAGACATGATTCAATTGATAGAAAATGTTACATGTCAGGTGTTTTGCTTGCAATTAGAAATGTTTTTGAAAATAATAAATTTATATACGGTTTGGAGAATATACTATGACAAATTTACCAGTAATTGGAGTTTTAGGCGCAACAGGCGTTGTTGGTCGTGAAATATTAAAAATATTAGCTGAACTTAAAGTTCCATATTCAGATATCAAATTTTTAGCTTCTAGCCGCTCAGCAGGCAAAGAAATTGAATTCAAGGGTGAAAAACACACAATCATTGAAGCAACGCCAGAAGCATTTGAGGGAATAAATATAGTTCTTGCTTCAGCAGGTGGTTCTACAAGCCTTGCTATGGCACCCGAAGCTGTTAAAAGAGGTTGTGTGTTTATTGACAACTCAAGTGCATATAGAATGGACCCTGAAGTTCCACTTGTTATTGTTGGCGTGAATGATGAAGATTTGAGAAAACACAAAGGCATTATTGCAAACCCAAATTGCTCAACTTCTCAATTGATGCTTGTTTTAAAACCACTTGATGAAGAAGCAAAAATTAAAAGATTAATTGTATCAACATATCAAGCAGTATCGGGTGCAGGTTTGAAGGCAATTAACGAACTTCGTGACAATACAGAAGCTGCGCTCAAAGGCGAAAAATTTGAAAATCAAGCATTCAAATATGAAATAGCATTCAACGTTATTCCACAAATCGACACTTTTGTTGAAAATGGCTATACAAAAGAAGAAATGAAAGTTACAAACGAAACAAGAAAAATTATGCACTTAGCAGAGTCTGTTCCAATTTCATGTACTGCAGTTCGTGTTCCTGTATTTAACAGCCACTCAGAAGCTGCAACTATTGAATTTGAAAAACCAATTACACCAGAACGTGCTCGTGAAGTGCTTGAAGCTGCTTGGGGTGTTGAAGTGCTTGATAATCCACAAGAATTTGTATATCCAACGCCAAAACATACTGCAGGCAAAGACCCAGTGTATGTTGGCAGAATAAGAAAATCAATAGCTTTTGATAATGGAATTGATTTGTTCTGTGTTGCAGATAATTTGAGAATTGGTGCTGCACTTAACACAGTTCGAATTGCAAAAAGAGTTATTGAAATGGGCTTATATTAAAGAATAGGAGATTGTATGACACTCAGATATGATGCAGGTGAAGTTATTACGGCAATGATTACACCGTTTGATAAAGACTTAAACATTGATTACACAGCAGTTAATAATCTTGTTAGACATTTATCAGAAAATGGTTCAGATGCAATTCTTGTTGCAGGAACAACAGGCGAAAGCCCTACACTTACACATGAAGAGGAATACGAACTTTTATACACAGTTAAATCAATCGCGGGAAATTCTTGCAAGATTATTTTAGGTGCTGGTTCAAATTCAACAAAAACTGCCGTTGAATCAAGCAAAAAAGCACAAGAACTTGGCGCAGATGCAATTTTATCAGTTGTGCCATATTACAACAAACCAAATCAAAAAGGTTTAATTGAACACTTTGGTGCAATTGCTCGTGCAGTTGATTTGCCTATCATTTTATATAATATTCCGTCTCGCACAGGTATTGCAATTGACCCACAAACAGTTGCTTTCCTTGCAAAAGAATATCCGAACATTGTTGCGGTTAAACAATCTAACCCAAATATTGATTTAGTAACAGAATTAAAAAGTCTTTGCCCAAGCGATTTTGCAATTTATTCAGGTGATGATAGCCTAACTTTACCTATGCTTTCTCTTGGCGCACATGGCGTAGTTTCTGTTGCAAGCCATGTTGTTGGTTCTGAAATTAAATCAATGATAAGAAACTATAAAGCTGGTCAAATTAATGCAGCGAAAAATATGCATCTAAAACTTTACCCAATATTCAAAAAGTTATTTATGGCGCCAAATCCAATTCCAGTTAAAGCTGCGCTTGCAAGCCTCAAAATTTGCGAAGACTTCGTTAGACGTCCGCTTGTTGAGCTTGATGGCATTGAAAAAGGCGAACTTTTATCAGTTTTAGATTCTGTTTTTGAAGCAATTAAAGAAAACTAAAAAGCGTTAGAGAGCTCTTCTTTAATTTGTTCAACAGTTACATATTCGATTGGAGAATTTTCATCTTTTTGAAGATAAATATCTCTAATTCCTGCTTGCACAATAAATCTTTTGCAGAGGATACAAATAAAATTGTGCCCCCAGATGTACATTGTGCCGTCTTTGCAACGGTCTTGTCCTGCTTGAATTATGGCATTTTGTTCAGCATGGATGCTTCTGCATGTTTCATAGCGAGTGCCTGATGGAATATTGTTTTCAATTCTATAGCATTTGCCAATTTCAGCGCAAGAAACAACTTTTGAAGGTGTGCCGTTGTAGCCTGTCGCTTTAATTTTTTTATCTTCACCAACAATTACAGCGCCTACTTGTGCTCTTATGCAATTTGAGCGAAGTGCCACAGTTTTTGCAATTTGTAAAAAATATTCATTCCATTTGATAATATCCATAATTCCCGCCTTTCAAGCGAAATATTATCAAAAATTTTGCTAAATAGCAAATAAGTTTATTCATTTACCATTTTAAAACCAAGTAAAACACCTTTAACCATTCTAAGTCCTAAAATTTTCCATATTTTTTTGGTGTGTTTTTTGAATGTGAAAAGTTGCAATATGCTAACTAAATCAAGCGCTTGGGCAATTAATTTTCTTGCAAGTGATTGCTTAAAATTTTTGATGTGGTTGAGTATTTTATTTGCTTTTTTTAAATTTGATTTGAGTTCTTTAATAGTTAAAACTATCTCTTTTGAACTTTTCTCCACAGTTTCTTTCATATTAAGTGCCCATTTGTCTGCTTTTAAGATGTAAAAAACTAAAGCAGCGCAAATAACAAGTTCAAGCGCAAATAATAATACATTTACAAACATCATTAACATAACCATTATTATAGGTTATAACTTGATATTTTTTATCGTTAAATCAGACTAAATTATCTCTTCAAACTTTTTATTTTTAAATTTGTAAGGGATAAATTTCCCTTTTTCTTCATCATAAATAAATTTGATTGCACCAAATTCTTTGGTTGATAATATTGGAATTTTATGGTTTCTGATTGTTTTTAGTGCTTCAGGGTGTGGGTGTCCGTAGTGATTTTTTCCTGTTGAGATTATAATTTCACTTGGTTTTAATTTGTCGAGCATAAAATTATCTACACTTTCACGTGCACCGTGGTGTCCAATTTTTAAAATATCAATTTCAGGAATTAAATGAGAAATTTTCTTATAAGATTTTGCAGACATATCACCCATAAATAAAACTTTTTCATTTTTGTATTCAAGAAGAATAACAATTGAATTATCGTTCGCATTTTCTGAAAGCTTATCATAAAAAGTTGTGAGCTTAAGTTCGCCTTCACCAAATATTAACTTATCATTTTCAACTTTTTGAATTGGTGTTTTCTTTTCATCTGCAAGTATAAGGAAATTTTCGCTTGCTTGGTTTTTAATTTCGCCATGTTCAATTATTGCTTGTCCCACATCAAAATTTTTCAAAATATCATAAGCGCCACCAGCATGGTCTATATCGAAGTGAGTTAGAATTAGAAAATCAAGTTTTCTTATCGCTTCGTCTTTAAAATATTCGTTAATTATAAGTTCTGCTTGACTTTTGCCTCTGTATGGAAGTTTGCCTGTGTCAATTAATATGTGCTTATTTTTTGGAGTTTTGATTAAGAAACTATCTGCATTTCCAACATCAAAAACTAAAATTTCTAAATTGTTGTTTGCAGGTTTTATAAAGCTTAAGCAAAGCACAATAGCTAAAATAACATTGAATACAATAAGTTTTTTCGTTTCAAATTTTTCACCCAAACTTTTGAAAATAAAACAAATCAAAATGTAATATAAAATAATTTGGAAAATTTCAGGCGATGAGAAGAACAAAATTGAAGCATCAAGTGAAGAAAAATATTTTGAAATTTCAATAATTATGCCAATAAACGGGTCTATGATTTTATCTAGGATTTGAACACAAAAATCTAAATTAAGAAAAGCAAAAATTGAAGACACAAACCCAAGAAAACTCACAATTCCAATAAATGGCAAAATGCAAATATTCGCAAAGAAACTGTATGGTGTGAATGTGTTGAAATAATACAATTGAAGCGGGATAACGCTCAGTTGCGCAACAAGAGGCACGCAAAATATGCTAATAAGTCCAGTGGGTGTTATTTTCTTCAAATATTTTCTGAATTTATTTTCTTTTATTGTCTCTTTATATTTTTTATTCAAATTTGAAAGAATTTTGGAAACATTATCCATACAATAAATAAGACCGAGTGTCACAATAAAAGACAATTGAAACCCAACATCAAAAATCATCTGCGGGTTGAAGATAAGTAAAATTAGCCCAACAAAAAACACTAATGCAAGACTATCTGCTTCTTTATCAAATAATTTGCCGATAAGTACAAATAAAAGCATAAGCGAAGCTCGAAGAATTGAGGGCGGGAGCCCTGTCATAACAGAATAAATAATAACAAGCAAAATACCCGAAATAATTGTTGCTCTGTAGCCTAGTGAAATTCTTGAACCAACAAACCACCAAATTCCAAAAATTAAAGCAACATTTAACCCTGATGCCGCTAGAAGGTGCATTAACCCTGAATTTTTAAATTTTTCTTTAATATCTTCTGGAGGGTTAACGGCGTCATCTCCAAAAACAACGCCACCTAAAATTTCATAATTTGGGCTTTTTATGTATTTCTTGTGTTTTAAAAGAATATTTTCTCTTGTTTTATCTAGCGTTTGAACCAAGTTCCAAAACACTTTTTCTTTTGTGTTTTCTTTGCTTTGTATGGTTTTGAAGCAATCATTTTCCCCATAAAAAGTTGTGAAGGTGTTTTTGTGTGCAAGATAGGCTCTATAATCAAATTGAGAAGGGTTCGAGGCTGTGCTTGGTTTTCTTAATTTGCCGTATATTTCAATTGTGTTACCAATTTTTAGGTCTGGAGAATGCAAAGTGTTGTTGATTGTGACATATGTTTTTGAGTTTAAATTTTCTTTTGTTTCATTTTCATATTCAATTTTGTTAACCTTAAAATAAAACCTTGTTTTGTTTCTTTCGTCTAGGTTTTCAGGAATTGAGATAATTTTTCCTGTGATTTTTGATTTATCAATAAAGCCAAGGTCAGCTAAATTATCACTTGTTTTTGAATGCAAATTATAATTCAAATTTGCGAAAATGAAAAAACAAAGAAGGCTTATTGAAAAGAATTTGCTAAAAATTTTTTTGTATCTTAAAAAAGCTAAAATTATAATCAAAGCAAGCGCGAACATATATTCAGCATTTAAAATTGCCGAAATTAAGCCGAAGATATAAACACTTGTTAGAATTATAATTTTATTCATAAATTAAATTTGTTTATCACTTCTTATATTTTATGTTAAAATCAATAATTATGAAAACATCAGCTGAAATTAGAGAATTATTTTTAGACTTTTTTGAGAAAAAGCACCAATCTGCTAGGATTAAATCATCATCATTGATTCCAAATAATCCTACAATTTTACTTACAACTGCGGGTATGGTTCAATTTGTTCCATATTTTTTAGGGTTAGAAACACCTCCGTTTGACCCTCATAGAGCAGTTAGTTGCCAAAAATGTGCTCGTGCAGGCGGTAAAGATTCTGACATTGAAAATGTTGGAAGAACACCACGTCACCACACATTCTTTGAAATGTTGGGCAACTTTAGTTTTGGCGATTATTACAAAGAAGAAGTTATTCCTTGGGCTTGGGATTTTGTGACCAATTATTTAGGGTTAGACAAATCAAGACTTTGGATTACTGTTTTTGAAAATGACGATGAAGCTATCGAAATTTGGAAAAAAGCTGGTGTTAGCGCAGATAGAATTTTAAGAAAAGGCAAAAAAGATAATTTCTGGGGTCCTCCGGGAGCTTCAGGACCTTGCGGACCATGTTCCGAGATACATTATGACCTTGGCGAGCATTTGGCGTGTTCTGATGATTGTTCAATTGCAACTTG
>JAZNJP010000223.1:0-2627 GCA_045578125.1 Candidatus Gastranaerophilales bacterium
ATAAAAAATTATTTTATTTATAGTATCTACTTTCTCTTATGCCACAAAAAATTATTTCGTAACACAATATTAAAAAATATTAAGAAATTCTAGTACAACGTGTTATTATATTCAAAATATTCCCTAGCGTTGCCGCAGTTATAGTCGGGTGAAATATTTGAACCATGAATGCGAAACCTTAAAACATCTGCCGCACAGTCAGTTAGTTCACTTGCGTTATCAAGGGTTGTTTTTGTTTTACCCTCAACGCCATCTATATCAACATACAAAAAAGCGCCGGCGTTATAAATAATCATGCCGTTTGGCAATTGTGCAACATTGTCGCCACTGTCATAAACAGGAAGAGCGCCCCCTGCAACCATCCAATTCAGAACATTATTTGATGTCACAATCCGCCCTGAATCATTCATAATTTGCACACCATAAGCTTCTTCAAGGGTTAAATAAGCTTTATTTGCAAGTGTTTCATATTTTTTTTCGTCTCCTTTTGGTATAACAGTTGTAATCATAAGACTAGAAATGACAGCAACAATACCAAGTGCAAGTAATAATTCCGAGAGCGAAAAAGCTTTTTTCATACTAATTAAATCCTAAAGTAACTGCTTTTTAATTATAGCAATGTTTGCGAAATTTTTAAAGTCCACCCAAAGGGCGAGAGCAAATAACAGTTCGGACAAGGAACGGTTTCTCATAAGCCCGCCAAATTCCTTGTTTGCCGTGCATATGCTCACACACCATTGCCCTCAGGGTGTTCGCTGGACTGCCGTCCGCTCCTTACCCTTCGGGTGGGGTACGGTTTCGTGCTCGCCGCCTGCTCCTCGCAGCCGTCTTCACACGTCACACACCATTGCCCTCGCGTTGCTTAGCAAGTGCATCGCACTAAGCTTCGCTTCGCTCGGGTGCCAACTCATAACCTGCCATATCAGCAACACGTTCTCTCCAGATTCTGATTATTTCATCGTCTGGCAAATCTCTTGAGATAGGTTCGCCAATATTAACTTCAACTCTTCTTCTTTTAAAGATATTCCAATTATATGTTTCAAGCCCTGAAATTGAAATTGGCACAATATCTGCCTTGCCTTTTCTAGCCAATGCTATAAAACCTTTGTTTATGGCTTCGATTCTTTTGTTTTTTCTTATACCACCTTGAGGAAAAATGCACAAATCCCAACCAGCTTTATAAACTTCAAGAGCGGTTTTAATTGTTGCTGTTTCTGGTTTTTCCCTATCAACCGCAAACGCGCCAAGTCTTAAAATATTTTTTCTAAGCCAAGCACCACCAAAACCTTTGCCTTCAAAAAGCTCTTTCTTTGCCATATACCCCGCAAAACGGTGAGTCGCTTTTGCAATAAGAAGTGGGTCAAGATACGAAACATGATTCGGTGCAAGAGTTAATTTTTCTTTTGTTTTAAGATTTTCTCTTCCTTTAATTACAAACTTATAAAATGGAACTGTGCAAACCCAAAAAACAACCATATAAGCCCAAAGTTGCCATAACTTTGTTCGCCAATTATATTCTTTTGCAGTCCTTCTTGCATAATTTGGTTTATATTTTTTATCAAACTCTTCTTTGCTTGAAAGACGAGTAACTTCTTTTTTCCAAATTTCAATCATTTCATCAACATTTTCATTATATGGAATAGGTTTCCCGATGACAAAAGACATATTTGCGCCACGAGTGTGTCTATCTTCATAATTAGCACCAATAATCCCAACTGGAACAATCGGACATTTTAATTTTTTCGCAAAGACCGCAAAACCTTTGTTCACATTTTCCATCGAGCCTTCTCGTTCTCGAGTACCTTGTGGGAATAATGCAAGCTTCCAAGGGAATTTGCATTTTGCATTTTTTATTCCAAGCGCTGTTTTCATTGTTGAAACTTGGATTTTACCTCTATCAACTTCAAATGCGCCCATAAAATCCATGAAAACTCTTTTCCAAAAACCATCGAAAAGCTCTTTTTTAGCCATAAACGCAAGTGGTTTTTCAATAGCATCGCACATTAAAAACGGATCAACGGCACTCACATGGTTAGATGCAACGATATAAAATTCATCTTTTTTTGGCAAATTTTCTCTGCCATAAACTTTATAACCACAAGTAAATCTGTATAAATTCGCATAACCAAAACGAGTTACAAACCTTTGAAATAATGCACGAAAAATGTTGTATTCCTTCGGGTCACGTTGTGAGTATTTCCTCATTAATTTTCTCCCTTAATAAAACTGTGAGTGTAAATTTCTTTATTCAAAAGAACTCTTGCAGCGCAATATATTGCGTGCGCCTCTTTATCTTCTTTGTCATAAACTAAATCATCAATTTCACCAAAATTTTGACTCATATCAAACAAATCTTTATAAATTTTATTAATTTCAATATCTTCACCGCGAAGCGCATTATAAAGATTTATAAGCTGAGTATCAAGCCCATCAGCTATAACATAATCAAGCCCAGCGCCAAGAGCGAGCGCTAAAAAAGTTCTGTTTAAAATTGGCCTTAACTCTCTGTATGAACCATTTGAAATGTTAGAGAGCCCAATTACAGTTTTCACTTCAGGGTCAAAGCTTTCTTTAAACATTCTGATTGATTCGAGTGCAACACCTGCTTGAGTTTGGTCAACAGATAC
>JAZNJP010000224.1:0-2614 GCA_045578125.1 Candidatus Gastranaerophilales bacterium
TAAGAGTTGATAATGTTGCGCTATAAAATACATCTGTAATTGAAATTGTGTTTGTTGCTTTGTCTGCCCTTGTGCCAACTTGGATTACAAATTCATCCGTTGCTGCTTTTTCTTCATCAAAAATATTGAATTTATTAAATGTTGCAGCAAGTGATTGTCTGTCAATTTCGAGCGCTCTTGCTTTTGCTTCAGATTCAAGAGCTGCAACTTCAGAAGCTGAATAACCACCGTTCATTGCTTGAAGTGTTAAGTCTCTCATTCTCATTAAGTTGTCTTGAATGGTGTCTAAAACACCTTCTGCAGTTGTTAAAATACTAATCGCGTTTTGTGCGTTATCCATCGCAACTTCAGAACCTGAAATTTGTGTTTGTAAACCTTTTGAAATCATAAATCCTGCTGCGTCATCTGCCGCACGATTAATTTTAAAACCTGTTGATAATCTTTCCATTGCATTTTCTGCTCTAGAAGTTGCTCTGTTCAGATTGTTGTTAACTTTTAGTGAAGTAACATTTGTGTTGATAACTAGTGCCATTTTAATCTCCTTTTAAATTTTCTGTACGTTCCGTGTACAGAGCTTATGGTGAAGTAATACAATACATTTTTGAGGCACCACACTTAAAGCCCTCAGAGGACTTTTGGGTTCTAAGAAATCAAAGATTATGTGCAAATTCTTGCAAATCTTTCAGGATTTCTTTTTATTTTGGGTATAAAAAGCTAGACCTCATGAAGCGCTAAAAAATTGCTTCAAGGTTATCTTTTTAATATGGTGTGGCAGTCAATGGGTAAAAATTTTAATGAGGAAACTTTTTCCCTTTGACACTGATATATTACACTATGTTAAATTAAAATGGAATTGTACCAAAGTTAGAAATTTCTGCAACTTAGGTTGGTATTTTGAACTTTTATTTGCAAGTTTTTAAATTTGTTATCATAAAAATTTAGTGTAAAATAATATTATGAACGATTTTATTATTGTCAAAGGGGCGAGTGAGCATAATTTAAAAAACGTTTCTTTGGAAATTCCAAAGAATGAGCTTGTTGTGTTTACGGGTATTTCAGGTTCGGGCAAAAGCTCTTTGGTGTTTGATACTATTTTTGCGGAAGGACAAAGAAGATATGTTGAAAGTTTATCAACATACGCAAGACAATTCCTAGGGCAGATGGATAAACCTAATGTAGAACATATTGAAGGGTTATCACCTGCTATATCTATTGACCAAAAATCAACCTCGAATAATCCTCGTTCAACAGTTGGAACGATTACTGAAATTTATGATTATTTGAGATTATTATGGGGAAGACTAGGAACGCCTTATTGTCCAAAATGTGGAACAAAAATTCAACCTCAAACAGTTGATGAAATTGTGTCTAAAATTTTAACTTACCCCGAAGGAAGCAAAATTCTTGTTGTTTCACCTTTTGTGAGGGGCAAAAAAGGGGAGTATCAAAATCTTCTTGATGACTTGAAGTCAGATGGATATGTTCGTGTTCGAATTGACGGGCAAATTTATAATCTCGAAGAAGATGAAATTAACCTTGCAAAAACTTTAAAACACGACATTGATGTTGTAATAGATAGATTAATAATTAAAGAAAATATTAAATCTCGCCTTGCAGAAAGCGTCCAAGGTGCGCTTCAAAAATCAGACGGGCTTGTTGCTATTTATTTTATGGATACTGAACGCGAGATAATATTTAGTGAAAAATTCTCTTGCCCAAAATGCAACACGAGTTTTAAAGAATTATCTCCTAGGATTTTTTCCTTCAATGCCCCATATGGCGCCTGTAAAAGCTGTTCTGGGCTCGGGGAATATTATGAAGTTGACCCTGATTTAGTTGTGCCGGATACTACAAAAAGCCTCGCAGATGGCGCAATTTACCCTTGGGCAAGAACTCAAAATCCATACTATACTGACGTTTTAAAAAGTGTATGTGCGTATTATGAAATTGATGAAAATGCTCCTTTCAAATCTCTTTCACCTTCTCAAAAAGGGATAATTTTATACGGCAATGGTGAAGAAAAAATTAAAATGCGTTATAGAGATTTTGGAACGAAAAGGTATAGGGACCATATTCTTCCATATCAAGGCGTTATTCCTTATATGATGAAAAAATATGAAACATCTGATAGTGACATTATTCGAGCTGAAATCGAAAAATATATGTCGCATAAACCTTGTGCCGTGTGCAAGGGCGCTCGCTTAAATGAATTTGCTTTGTCTGTTAAAATTTTAGATAAAAATATTTATGAATTTTGTTCGATGCCGACATCAAAATCAATAGAATTTATTGATAAGCTTTATTTAGAATTTTCGGAACACGAAATGAAGATTGCAAAACAAGTTCTTGATGAGCTTCATTCAAGGCTTAAATTTTTAAACGATGTCGGGCTTGGGTATCTTTCGCTAAGTCGAAATGCAGGCACACTCTCGGGTGGCGAAGCGCAAAGAATTCGTCTTGCAACTCAAATTGGAAGTGGATTATCTGGCGTTTTATATGTTCTTGATGAGCCTTCAATTGGGCTTCATCAGCGCGATAATGATAAATTAATTGAAACCCTTGTAAAACTTCGCAATTTGGGAAACACTTTAATTGTGGTTGAACACGATGAAGA